>CAJYBL010000010.1 GCA_913064995.1 uncultured Alphaproteobacteria bacterium | reverse complement strand
AAATGAGCAAGTTCGTCATTTGCCTCGCGCATCAGATTGGCGGCTTTATGCAGAATTTTGGCGCGGTCAAATGCATCGGTTTTGGCCCATGAAATTTGAGCCTTGCTGGCAATCGCAACAGCCTCATCCAGCATTGTATTGCTTGCCGGTTCGATATGGGCAATCACTTCGCCTGTTGCTGGATACCGCTTTTCGATGATTGGTAGATTGCTTTTTACGGGCTTGCCGCCAATGAGTGACTGACAGATTTGCATGCGCTACTCCCCCGCCTTTTTGGTCGCCAAATTTACCGATCGACAAAAGTAATGACTTTTTTTCTATCGATGCCTAACATAACCCAAAGAATTTTAAAAAGCATTTGATCTTGCTGGTGAGTCAGTCAGGCTTGATCAGATGTCGGGTTTTGATGCCGCTTGGCGGCGGGCATAACGAGTTGATCATGTCTGAAATCATTGTTGATATTGATGAGGCGCGCTGTGATCTTGCGGCGATTTTTCGCTGGACGGCGCGTGAATCGATGCATGAAGGCATTGCTAATCATTTTTCCTATGCCGTATCGGATGATGGCCAACAATTTTTGATGAATCCTTACGGTGTACATTTTTCCAGAATTCGGGCAAGCGATCTGCTGCTTCTTGATGCACGCAAAACGCCGTCTGATTATGGGCAAAAGGTTGATCCAACAGCATGGTGGATTCATGGCGCAATGCATCGCAATAACCCTCAGGCGCGTTGTATCGTGCATTTGCATTCCCATTATGCCACTGCGCTTAGCGCACTCAAAGACCCGACTTTGCTGCCGGTAGATCAAACCAGCTGCCGTTTCTTTAACCGTGTTGCGGTGGATTGCGGGTTCGATGGCATGGGGCTTGATGATGAGGCGGAAAGGCTATCAACCATTCTTGGCAATAAACGAATGGTGATGATGGGCAATCACGGTTTTATGACCGTTGCCGAAACGCCGGCACTTGCCTTTGATCTAGCTTACTATTACGAGCGTGCATGCCAAACTTACTTGACCGCAAAGTCAACGAATTTGGAGCTTTCCGTGATTCCAGATAAAATCGCCGAGAAAACTGCAAAGCAATGGGAAGTCCAGGATCAAACAGTTAACCAGCACCTCGCCGCAATTCGTAGAATTCTGGACAATGAAGAGCCTGAATACAGGCTCTAAAGTATATAACAATCGAAATCGCATATCTGTGTTTAACTATTTTAAACATAGTGATTAAAAAACTAAGTTTGTGTTACGCGCGATTTAATTGTTTGATTGGTCCCAAAGGAGATCCCTCATGTTATATTTAGAAAAAAAACTTTCAAAAGTTGGTATTTTCGTAGGTAATCAAAAAAACGCTGTTATTGACCCAACAAATGTCGCATTGTGGATATAATTAAAAAGAATGAGTGCTGTTCTTTAACAAACAAAAATTACGTCAATAAAATCCTTGGGAGGGTTAAGATGAGAAAATTACTTATTGCGTCGGCAGTTGCTGCAGGAACCATGTTAGGGGTCTCAGGCCAGGCGTCCGCGGCATGTGGTACTGTCTCTATCGCTGAAATGAACTGGGCATCGGCACAGTTGATGGCCAATGTGGATAAGATTATCTTGGAGTCGGGTTATGGCTGTAAGGTTGAAATTGTACCTGGCGACACAATGCCAACGTTCACTTCAATGAATGAAAAGGGCCAGCCAGATGTGGCCGGTGAGCTTTGGGTCAATGCTGTTGCCACTCCACTGAATGCTGCAAAAGCCGAGGGCCGTCTCCATACCGTATCAGAGGGCCCGATTACAGGTTTGGGTGAAGGCTGGTGGTTGTTGCCAAACACTATGAAAGCGCACCCTGAGCTTAAAACAGTGCTTGATGTACTTGAGCGTCCAGATTTATTTCCACACCCGGAAGATCCATCAAAAGGTGGTTTCCATACGTGTCCCTCAGGCTGGGGCTGCCAGCTAGCTAACAACAACCTTTTCCGGGCTTTTGAAATGGAAAAGAAGGGATGGCGTCTGGTTGATCCAGGTTCAGCGGCTGGCCTCGATGCTTCAATTGCAAAAGCTGCGGACCGGGGTGAAAACTGGTTTGGTTACTATTGGTCACCAACTTCAGTTGTGGGTAAATACAGCCTAACAATGCTTGACTTTGGTGTTCCATTTGCGGGTAGCGAAAACTGGGATAGCTGCATTGTCAAACCTGAACAGGAATGTGCAAATCCAAAAGCTTCGGCTTGGACAAAGTCAGAGGTTCACACTGTAATTACTGACAGCTTTAAAAAGCGTGTTGGCCCGGCTGGCGACTACTTTGCAAAGCGTATTTTTCCTGGCCCTGTAATGAATGCGACTTTGGCCTACATGGCTGATCAGCAGGCGACTGGTGAAGATGCTGCCATCGAGTTCTTGACCAAGCACGCTGATGTATGGACTGGTTGGGTTAGCGCAGATGTTGCTAAGAAGGTTAAAGCGGGTCTGTAGGATCACGTGTTAGTGTATCAACATATTGCCTGCCGGTTTTTGTCGGCAGGCAATTTTTCTACAAGAGGTTAGCGTTATGGAATTTTTCAGCGAGTTCCCTGAACTGGGCCGTGGTGATTTACGCGATTTCAAGAAGGCTGTTGATTTTGGATTCCGCAGCTTCTCACGTGCCTACGGTGAGGGTATCGAAAATTTTTTTGATCCTTTATTACAATTCATGATTTGGTTTGAGCGACTGTTAATTAACTCGCCATGGCCAATTATTCTTGCAGCAATCGCTGGCTTGGCTTGGCTTGGCTCACGTAGCTGGAAGCTGGTTCTAGGATCGGTTATTTGTTTTATAATTATTGGCTATTTTGGTATGTGGGAAAATACCATGGCCACATTAGCTATCATTTCGGTGGCCACTTTAGTTTGTATCGGGGTAGGCATTCCGCTTGGGATTTGGATGGCCAAGTCAAACCGTGTTCAATCGATTATCACCCCTGTTCTTGATGTGATGCAGACCATCCCAAGCTTTGTTTATTTGATCCCTGTTGTGATGCTTTTGGGCATTGGCAAGGTGCCGGGGCTGATTGCGGTATGCATCTATGCTGCTCCGCCAATTGTGCGCCTGACCAATCTTGGCATCCGGCTTGTTGATGAAGAAGTGTTGGAAGCGGCTGATGCTTTTGGTGCCAATTACAAACAACGGCTTTGGGGGGTTCAGATCCCGTTAGCGCTGCCGAATATATTTGCTGGTGTGAACCAGACAATTATGATGGCGCTTGCGATGGTTGTGATTGCCTCAATGATAGGTGTTCGTGGTCTTGGCGTGCCGGTTTTGCAGGCGGTTTCAAACCAGTACCTAGCGCTTGGTTTGATGAACGGCTTGGCCATTGTTGCCATCGCCATCATCTTTGACCGTGTTTCACAAAAATATGGCCAGCGTTTGCAAGCTTACCGCAAAGGAAGTGGCCATGACTGATATCAAAATTGAAATTCGGGATCTTTATAAGGTGTTTGGGAATAATCCTGAAGCGGCCATGAAGCATGTTCATGCGGGTATTAGTAAACAAGATTTGCTTGATCATCATGGCCATGTTCTTGGCCTTCGTGATATTAATGTCAAGATTAAGTCTAAGCGAATTCAGGTAATTATGGGACTGTCTGGTTCGGGGAAATCAACCTTGATCCGGCATATTAACCGTCTGATCGAACCCACCGAAGGCGAAGTCATTGTTGATGGTGACAATGTCCTGGCAATGTCGACTGAGGAACTGCGAGACTTCCGTCGCCATAAAGCATCAATGGTGTTTCAGCGTTTTGGGCTTTTGCCGCATCGCACAGTGTCGCAGAATGTGGCTTACGGCCTAAGCATTCAGGGCATCAGTGAGGGTGAAGCTTTCGAGCGAAGCCAGCGTTGGATTGATCGTGTTGGGCTTGCCGGTTTTGAACAGCATTTTCCAGCGCAGCTATCTGGTGGTATGCAGCAGCGTGTTGGCCTTGCCCGTGCCCTGGCAACTGATGCAGAAATCTTGCTGATGGACGAAGCATTCTCGGCGCTTGATCCGTTGATCCGAACCGATATGCAGAACATCCTTCTCGATCTTCAAGAAGAATTGCATAAAACTATTGTCTTTATCACGCATGACCTTGATGAAGCCTTACGGATTGGCGATGAAATTTCGATTCTTCGTGATGGTGAGGTTATCCAACAGGGTGATCCACAATCGATCATCATGAAGCCTGCCGATGATTACATCTCCGACTTTATCAAAGATATCAATCGTGGACGTGTTCTCGAAGTGCGGTCGATAATGGAAAAGGCCAATCGGGCAACTGGGCCGAAAATGGGTATTAAAACGCCGCTTGAAGATGCGCTGCAACAGCTGGTAAATGCTGGCAAGGACAGTGGTGCCGTTGTTGCTGATGATGGCAAGACGATTGGCAAGATCAGTATGGGTAATGCCATTGCTGCGATGGCACGTCCGGACCGTGTTAATGAAGGGCCAAGGTACAAATGAGTGCGCAAGAACTGGGTCTTGATGCGATTTATGACCTTGCTAAAAAGGTCATGCTGGCAAATGGATGTGATACGGCAAATGCCGAAGCGCTTGCCGATATCATCAGCCGTGCCGAACGTGACGGGTCACATTCGCATGGATTGTTTCGTGTGCCTGGCTATGTAAAAGCGCTCCGCAGTGGCAAGGTTGATGGCAAAGCCAAACCAACAATCAAACATATTAGCCCTGCGGTGATTCAGGTCGATGGTCATGGCTGTTTTGCGCCATTGGCGCAATCGGTTGGGTTGCCCGCGCTTGTCGAGGCGACAAACCAAATTGGCATTGGTGCTTTATCGCTTGTTGGGGTTCACCATTTTGCTGCGCTTTGGCCGGAAACCGAATATCTGGCGGATCGTGGTCTCGTTGGTATCGCTTGCACTGCCTATATGCCAGCGGTGGCGCCAGCCGGATCGAGAGAGGCCTTATTTGGCACAAATCCATTGTCATTTGCTTGGCCGCGCCCGGGTCATGATCCGGTTGTTTATGATATGGCAACAGCCTCAATGGCGATGGGCGATGTGCAGATTGCCGCCCGTGATGGCCGTGAAGTGCCGCTTGGAACAGGGCTTGATGAAAATGGCCAGCTAACCACTGATCCGGCAGCGATTGCCAAGGGCGTTCTATTGCCATTTGGGGGCTACAAGGGATCGGCAATTGCCTTGATGGTTGAATTGCTTGCCGCAGGCATGACCGGCGAGCAATTCAGTTTTGAAGCCCGGGAAACCGACAATAAGGATGGCGGCCCGCCACGCGGTGGTGAAATGATCATCGGCCTATCGCCAACGGTGGTTGCCGGTGATGGCTGGCAGGATCATGTCGAGGGTTTTATGCAAAAAATGGCGGCAATCGATGGGGTGCGCATGCCTGGCTCAAGGCGCCATAAAAACCGGCTCAATAAAGGCCCGCGGCAAATCAATGCCGCTCTGATTGAAACGATTAACAGTCTTTTATAGCAGCACCATTTTGCTGTCGGATGACGCGTAAAAGGGACGCTGATTTTGGGCCAGCGTTTTATTATTTTGAGATTTTATTTTCGTTGGATTAACTGATCTGTGGCCCTGCGGCAACCAGTACTTTGCCAGCATCGTTATCGGTGAATTTCTTGAAATTATCGACAAATAGGCCACCAAGATGGCGCGCGCGCTTTTCCCATTCAGCTGGATCATCATAACTTGACCGCGGATCTAAAACCCGACTGTCCAAACCAGCCAAAGCTTTTGGCATTTGCAAATTAAAGATTGGTAAGGTTTTGGTTTCGGCATTATCTAATTCGCCATCAAAAATGGCATTGATCAACGCCCGTGTATTGGCTAGCGAGATGCGTTTTCCCTGACCGTTCCAGCCAGTATTGATTAGGTAGGCTTTTGCACCTGCGTCGTGCATGCGCTTGTTCAATACTTCGGCATATTTGGTTGGGTGGAGCGTTAGGAAGGCAGCTCCAAAACAGGCCGAAAAGGTTGGTTGATGTTCGGTCATGCCACGTTCCATTCCGGCCATTTTAGCGGTAAAGCCAGACAGGAAGTGATATTGCGTCGCGGCATCGTCAAGAATCGAAACAGGCGGCAAAACGCCAAAAGCATCGGCTGTCAAAAACAGCACATGCTTGGCATGACCAGCCTTGGAGACTGGACGAACAATATTGTCAATGTGATGGATCGGGTAGGAAACGCGGGTGTTAAGGGTCAGGCTGGTATCGCTGAAATCGATCTTGCCATCAGCATCCACCATCACATTTTCCAACAGCGCATCGCGGCGGATTGCCCGATAGATTTCCGGCTCGCTGGCCTCACTGAGATCGCTTGTCTTGGCGTAACAGCCACCTTCAAAATTGAAAATGCCATCATCATCCCAGCCATGTTCGTCATCACCAATCAGGCTGCGGTTTGACGAGGCTGACAGCGTGGTTTTGCCGGTTCCTGATAAACCAAAGAAGAGCGCAACATCGCCATTCGCACCAGAATTTGCCGAACAATGCATTGAGGCAATGCCCTTTTGCGGCAATAGGTAATTCATCACCGAGAAAAGCCCTTTTTTCATTTCGCCGCCATACCAGCTGCCGCCAATGAGCTGCATACGCTCGGTCAGGTTAAAGGCAACAAAAGTTGGTGAATTCATGCCGTGACGTTCCCAGTCTGGATTGGTCGCCATTGAGGCATTTACTACAGTGAAATCAGGAGTAAAATCCGCATGTTCTTGGTCGCTTGGCCGAATAAACATGTTTTTAACAAAATGCGCCTGCCATGCGATCTCCATTACAAAGCGTACTTTCATGCAAGTGTCTTTATTGGCACCGCAAAATCCGTCAACAATATACAGCTTTTTACCGCTTAGCTGTTTGGCGGCCAGCGCTTTTAGATCATTCCAGACAGCTATATCGATTGGCTTATTGTCATTTTTGGTGCCATTACCGTTCCACCAATAGCTGTCACGGGTGGTGTCATCCATGACGATAAATTTATCTTTTGGTGACCGGCCAGTATATTCGCCGGTTAACACGTTAACGGCGCCAAGTTCGGTTAAATAGCCGCGGGCAAAGCCTTCAAGTCCGGGTTGAAGCTCATCTTCATAAAGCTGATCATATGACGGGTTGTGAACAACGGTTTGAACGCCCGAAATACCAATAGATGACAGGAAATTTTCCACGAGAACAGCACTCTCAAAGTTGTTGGATGGGGGTGTGACAGCCTTGGCTATGCAGGGTTAAGCCCGTCAGGGCGGGCGTAAACGAAAAATAGTATTAAGGTTGTGTGAAAGGGTTGTCAATCAGGAAGGCGGGACAGATTAGCGCAGTTCATGCCGGTCGCAAAGATTACTTTAATCCAACAAAACCATGATAATTGACAACGCCAAAAGCGCCATTGCCGCCAGTTCAAGGCGGCTGACGCGCTCTTTAAAATAAAGCACCGAAAATCCGATGCTGAATAATAGCTCGACTTGCCCCACGGCGCGAACGGGCGCAACTTCATGGTTCAAAAAAGCGGCAAACCAGCAAATGCTGCAAATGGCCGCCCAAACCCCAGCCATAGCCCCACCGCGCCATTTGACAAAGCTGGCGATAAATTCGCGGCGTTTGGCGACATAAAGATAGGCGCCAAAACATACTGCCTGAATCGTTACCCCAATCGCGGCGGCATAGACCGCATTACTGAGCAGGCTGCCGCCAATCATCGCTTTCATCGCAGCGCCATAGGAAACGGTGCAAAATCCAAGGAAAGCACCAGCCGCAAGGCCGATTGCCATTTGGCGGCTCATAATGCTTTGGCGGATATTGCCAATCGATAAATTGGTTTTAACAAGTGCCAGCATCACCGTTGCAAACACGCCAAGCGCAATGGCAAAACCGGTTTGGATGGTGACCACAACCCCCAAAATCAGCGCCTCAAAGATTGCTGTCTGCAAAACTTCGGTTTTTGAAAAGGCAACGGCGGCGGCAAAAGACCTGTGGCTGAAAAGCTGAACCAGAAGAATCGTGAAAATAACCTGCGTCAGCGCGGCGATATTGATCCAGGCCCAAAAGTCAAAGGGCAGTCCGGCAAGTGTTGCGCCAGTCATGCCAGTATAGCAAACCACACAAAGCCATGCAATTGGACAGGCATAGGAAAACCGGATATAGGCCGCGCCATAGCTGCCAAGCGGCGCAACCATGCGTCGTTGTACCGCCGTGCGAAGCGCCTGTGTTGCGGCGGCGGTGACGGCAAATATTACCCAAATCTCCATAACTTCTTATACAATCATTATTACCAAGGCCAAGCTTTGTTTTTGAAAAAACCGAAGAATCCGCTGTCCTCAATAGACGATGATATTCGGCCTAAACCAGAGTGGCCTGTCTTGCCTTTGTGAAAAAAAGGCGTAGTCTAGGGATGATATTTTCGAACAAACATCAATGACTAGCCATCTGCGCAAGTGGGTGCTAAATGAGGCAGCAATGACGGATATGCATTTTATCAAAGGCACAACATCTGCAGGCACGAGTGGCCGGTCGCAGAATGTCTATAACCCAGCATCAGGTGCGGTTACGTCATCAGTGCCATTGGCCAATGCTGCCGAAATCGACGCGGCGGTTGCCGTTGCCAAGGTGGCCCTGCCCGGTTGGGCCAACACGCCGCCGGCAAAACGCGCTCAAATCATGTTCAAATTTCGTGAATTGATTATCAAAAATCTTGATCGAATTGCCGAGTTAATCTCAACCCAGCATGGCAAGACATTAGATGATGCCAAAGGTGAGGTGTCGCGCGGTCTTGAAGTAGTTGAATTTGCCTGTGGTATTCCGCATTTGCTGAAAGGCGAATATTCAGCACAGGTTGCCGGTGCGGTTGACAGCTATTCGCTTCGTCAGCCGGTTGGTGTTGTGGCGGGGATCACGCCATTTAATTTTCCCGCGATGGTGCCGATGTGGATGTTTCCAATGGCGCTTGCCTGCGGTAACACATTTATTTTAAAGCCTTCCGAACGCGACCCAGCCGCGCCGCTTTATCTGGCGCAATTGCTCAGCGAAGCTGGATTGCCTGATGGTTGTATGAATGTGGTCAATGGCGATAAGGAAGCGGTCGGTGCGCTTCTCGATAATCCTGATGTGGCGGCAATTAGCTTTGTTGGTTCAACCGCGATTGGCAAATATATCTATAGCCGTGGATGTGCAAATGGCAAACGCGTTCAGGCGCTTTGTGGTGCCAAAAACCATATGATCCTCATGCCTGATGCCGATATGGATCAGGCGGTTGATGCGGCAATGGGTGCGGCCTATGGGTCGGCAGGCGAACGTTGCATGGCAATATCGGCTGTGCTTGCGGTTGGTGACGATACGGCTGACCGGTTTGTTTCGGCCTTGGCACCGAAGGTGCGCGCTTTGAAAATTGGTCAATATGACGAACCCGGTGTTGAAATGGGGCCTGTGATTACACGAGAGTCAAAAGAGCGCGTGACCGATTATATTAATCAGGGCGAGGCCGATGGAGCCACGGTGGTTGTTGATGGTCGCGGCCTGTCATTGCAAGGCTATGAGGATGGCTTTTTCGTCGGTGGCACGCTTCTTGACCATGTAACCGCAGATATGTCGGTTTATCGCGATGAAATTTTTGGGCCGGTTCTGTCGGTTCTGCGGCCAAAAACCTATGAAGAAGCGGTCAATCTGGTGATGACGCATGAATATGGAAATGGAACGGCGATTTTCACCCGTGATGGTGATGCAGCGCGTGAATTTGCTAATAATGTGAATGTTGGCATGGTTGGCGTGAATGTGCCAATTCCGGTGCCGGTTGCCTATCATAGCTTTGGTGGATGGAAAGCCTCGATGTTTGGCGATCACTCGATCCATGGCATGGAAGGCGTGCGTTTCTATACCAAGCTGAAAACCGTGACAGCACGCTGGCCAAGCGGGATTAAAGACGGCGCTGTCTTTAACTTTCACTCAGGCAGCGAAACCAAATAAATAGTCGACTCTAAATGCAAGGCCCTGCCCTTATGGCAGGGCTTTTTTGCGGGAAAATCATATCTATTTGCGATGTGGTTATTTGGCCGATAATTCTTCTAGCCGAAGCCGCGCAATTTTATGTACCTCGCCAAGCGCGGTGGCAAATTCGGTTTTGGCCGACTGTGCAACGCGTTTGCCAAAGGCCGCCAAAATAGTGGCGCGATCAAGACCGCGAACAGCAATGATAAAAGGGTGGCCGAATTTTTTGCCATAACGGTCGTTCAAATCTTGAAAGGCGGCAAATTCTTCGGCGTTGCATTGATCAAGTTTGGCACTTGCCTGTTCGGCGGTTGACTCAGCTGTGAGTGATCCGGCAATGGCCAGCTTTCCGGCAAGTTCCGGATGGGCGCATAAAAGAGCCATCTGTTTGTCATATCCGGCGGCATTTACAATTTCGGCCATGCGCCTTGCCAGATTGGTCGGATCGGCATCATGCGCGCTAAGACCAGCGTCAAACAGCCTTTCGGCTACCCATGGTGAATGTTCGTAAATACCGCTAAAGGCCGCGATAAAATCGTCGCGTGATAAGAGATGCGGTGCAGGTTTGATCGCCATAATTTTCCGGTTCAAACAGTGATAAAGCCGGTCAAAACCGGCGCAGCGCCATATTGACAGGATTCTTTTAAATGTCCAATTTGATTTGCAATAACAAGGCATAACTGCCATCGTTAAGCGTTCCTTTTCGGGCGGTTTATGCAAAAGGGGGTAATGGCTTATGGGCCGCTTAACAACGCATGTTCTAGATACAGCTCGCGGCAGTCCGGCATCGGATCTGGCGATTGATCTATTTCGCCTTGATGGCGATGTGCCAGTGTTGATGAAATCCACCAAAACCAATGATGATGGTCGCTGCGATGCGCCGTTGCTGGATGGTGATGCATTGCAAAAAGGACGATATCAATTGTTGTTTAAAGTGGCGGCATATCTGCGCCGAAGCGGTGATGACCTTCCCGAAATTCCGTTTCTCGATGATGTTGTGATTAATTTTGGTATCAATGATCCTACGCAGCATTATCACGTCCCGTTACTTCTGTCTGCCTACGGCTATTCGACTTATCGGGGCAGCTAAATGCGGAGGCGCTATGCGTAATGAAATCCGCTTTTTACTGAATGGTAAGGCACAGCATGTCAGTGATGTTGCTGGCGATGTGACATTGCTTGAATGGTTGCGTGGAAAACCGCATCTTCGCGGCACCAAACAAGGGTGTGCCGAGGGTGATTGTGGTGCCTGTACGGTGACGATGGCACGGCCTGACGCGATGGGAAGGCTGGAACACTGGCCGGTAAATAGCTGTATTTTATTTCTTGGCATGATTGATGGAAGCGCCATTCGCACGGTTGAAGGGCTGGCCAGCCCTGATGGCAAATTACATCCGGTGCAAAGCGCGATGGTTGCCGCCGATGCGTCACAATGCGGGTTTTGCACGCCAGGATTTGTAATGTCGCTTTATGCGGCTTGGCAAAATGGTCGTGGCCTGTCGGTAAATGAGGTGGATACGACCCTTGCTGGCAATCTATGCCGATGCACGGGCTATCGCCCGATTGTTGATGCTGCCAGCATGCTTGATCACGGCAAGGACGGCGATATGACCAAAACTGATATGGCAAATGAGGCGGCGATGCTGGCGGCGCTATCCTTGGCAAAAGACCACCAAGACGATATTTGTCTCGGTGATGGCGTCACGCAATTTATCGCCCCTGCCACCAATGCCAGCTTTGCACAAATTTACACCAAAAACGCCGATGCGACCATTGTTGGCGGTGCAACCGATATTGGGCTTTGGGTGACAAAACAGCATCGCAAATTTGGCACATTTCTCTGGACAGGGCGTGTTGCCGGTTTTGACCAAATTGAAACCGACGGCGATTTTATGCGGATCATGCCAGCGGTGACGCATCAGCAATTTCTGCATCACATTGCCGATGATTTGCCCGAATGCGCCGAATTGCTGCGCCGTTTTGGTGCGCTTCAGGTTCGCAGCAGTGGTACGGTTTGTGGTAATATTGCCAATGCCTCACCGATTGGTGATTTACCGCCAGTGCTAATGGCGCTTGCCAGCAAAATCGAGCTGACCACGGCCAGCAAGACCCGTATTCTCGATCTGGAAAATTTCTTTTTGGATTATGGCAAGCAAGATCGGCAAAGCAGTGAATTTCTATCGGCGATTCTGGTGCCGCAGGAACCAGCACCGCATTTGCGATGCTATAAAATATCCAAACGGTTTGATCAGGATATTTCGGCAGTGATGCTGGCGGCGAATCTGCATCTTGATGATGGCGTTATCACGGATGTTTGTTTGGCCTTTGGTGGCATGGCTGGCATTCCAAAACGGGCAAATCATGCCGAAGCAAAACTTGCTGGAAAACCGCTTGATATGGCGCATTTCAAAGCTGCGGCTGCGGCTTTGAGGGATGATTTCACCCCGCTTTCAGATATGCGAGGTTCGGCCGAATACCGGCTTTTAACATCGCAGAATCTGCTTATCAAATATGGGCTAGAACTAACCTCATCGCGGCAGATGCGGCTTGCCGGTACCGATCTTGCTGCGGGGCTGGAGGGCTGGTCATGACATCATCTGGCATTGATGGCGATATCCGCCAATCGAAACATCATGATAGTGCGGTAAAACATGTATCGGGTCGTGCTGTTTATGTTGATGATATGGCAACACCGGCAAATTGCTTAACCGTCTTGATTGGGCAAAGTTCGCATGCCCATGCCAAAATCACCCGCATGGATTTATCGGCTGTGGCCGCAGCCCCGGGTATCGTTGCGGTCATGACGGCGGCTGATATTCCCGGGGTGAATGATTGCGGGCCAGTGATACATGATGATCCTGTTTTTGCTGTTGATGAAGTTTGCTATGTCGGACAATCACTATTCACCATTGCGGCGGTTGATATGGCGGCAGCCCGCGCGGCAATCGGGCTTGCGGTCATTGAGTATGAGCCTTTGCCAGCCATTTTAACAATTGATGCGGCGATGCAAGCCAAATCATGGCTTGCTGGCCCAAGCGAGATGATCAAAGGCGATGTGCAAACTGCCCTTGCCACGGCACCGCACGCATTGCGCGGCCGTGTTTGCGCTGGCGGGCAGGAACATTTCTATCTTGAAGGACAGGCGGCATTGGCCATTCCGGGCGAAGATGGTGAGATACAGCTATTTTGCTCAACCCAGCATCCAAGCGAAATCCAGCATAAAACAGCCGAAATGCTGGGGCTTGCCAATCATGCGGTAACGGTTGAAACGCGGCGCATGGGCGGGGCGTTTGGCGGCAAGGAAAGTCAGGGCAATTTACCTGCGATGACAGCGGCGCTTGCCGCCTATTTAACCGGTCATCCGGCGAAAACAATTTATGATCGTGATGATGATTTCATGTTAACTGGCAAACGCCATGATTGCCGGATTGATTACCATGTCGGCTTTGATGATGATGGCCGTGTTCTTGCGGTTGAATTTGAACAGGCGTTACGCTGTGGCATGTCGTGGGATTTATCGGCTGGCATCGCGGCGCGCGCCATGTGTCATGCCGATAATGCCTATGATATTCCGCATATGAAAATCACCAATTATTGCTGTTTGACCCATACCCAATCCAATACGGCGTTTCGTGGTTTTGGTGGGCCCCAGGGCATGCTTGGCATTGAACGGGTGATGGATGAGGTGGCGCATTATCTTGGGCTTGATCCATTAGAAGTGCGGCGGAAAAATTTCTATCCGGATAAAGGGGCGGCTAAATTTGGCATCACACCCTATGGGCAAACGGTCGAAGATTGTGTGATCCAGCCTATCGTTGATGAGCTTGTTCAAACATCTGATTATGTGGCGCGCCGTGCGGCAATTGCCACCTATAACGCTGCCAATCAATATGTCAAACGCGGCATTGCCTTGACGCCAGTGAAATTCGGCATTTCCTTTAATACAACATTTTTGAATCAGGCCGGATCATTGATCCATGTCTATAATGACGGATCGGTTCACCTCAATCATGGCGGCACTGAAATGGGACAGGGGCTTTACACAAAGATTGCGCAAATTGTTGCACATGAATTTCAGATTGATGTTGACCTTGTCAAAATCACCGCAACAACAACGGGCAAAGTGCCAAATACATCGGCAACAGCGGCATCGTCAGGAACTGACCTGAATGGCATGGCGGCGATGCGGGCAGCGCAAACCATCAAAGGCCGGATTGCCGCCTTTCTGGCAGATGAATATCAAACCGATCAGGCCGAGGTGGTTTTTGCCAATGGTCAGGTTCATATTGGCACCGACAGCATGGCGTTTGCCGATGCGGTAAAACGTGCCTATCTCGGGCGTGTCTCTTTGTCGGCAACCGGTTTTTATGCGACGCCGAAATTAAGCTGGGACAAAGATCGGATGCATGGTCGCCCCTTTTATTATTTTGCCTATGGTGCGGCCGTGTCGGAAGTGATTGTCGATTTGCTAACGGGTGAAAACCGCCTGATTCGTGCTGATCTGTTGCATGATGTTGGAAAATCGATCAATCCGGCCATTGATATGGGTCAGATTGAAGGTGGCTTTTTGCAGGGTGTTGGCTGGCTGACAACCGAAGAACTGGTTTGGGATGCAGCAGGCCGCCTTCAAACCCATGCGCCATCAACCTATAAGATTCCGGCCTGTTCGGACCGGCCAATTGATTGGCGGGTCGCCTTTTACGCTGATGGCGAAAATAGCGAAGATACGATTCATAAGTCAAAGGCTGTTGGCGAGCCGCCGCTGATGCTTGGAATTAGCAGTTGGCTTGCTCTGTCAGATGCGCTTGCCGGCATAGAGGGCGCTGCCTATCCGGCGCTTGATGCACCGGCAACGGCTGAACGGCTGTTATTGACGGCAAACCGGTTGGGGGCAAATTTTGTCTGACATGATGTCGATGGGGATGAAAGCAAATGGTTGGCTTGCCAACGCTTTGCCGCGTCTTGATGCCGGGCAGGATATTGTTCTTGTCACGGTCACCGCGACCAAGGGGTCATCACCGCGCGATCATGGCTCGCAAATGCTGGTCACAACGACCGGTATTTGGCAGACAATTGGCGGCGGCGCGTTGGAATTTGATGTGATGGCGCGCGCCCGCAAGATGCTGGCAAGTGATGATGATGAGTGGCAACGCCAGCATATGACCGTTATTCTTGGCCCTGATATGGGGCAATGTTGTGGTGGCCAGATGTCGTTATTGCTGGAAAAATTTACCACCAAACAGGCCGGCGCGCTGGCCGCGCTGGCGCAACAAGATCATCATGGTCACATGTTGGCTCACCCGCTTGAATCCGGCGTGCCTTTGACGCTGCAATCGGCGCAGCCATCTTTTGATGAGGCCGTCTTTATGGCGCCTGCTATGCCGCGGCAGACGTCGCTTTTTATCTATGGCGCGGGTCATGTTAGCCGTGCGCTCATCCCGCGGCTTGATGGGCTTGAGTTTGACATTTTTCTGGTTGATATTGAGGCTGCCAGATTTGCCGATGACCTTGGTGATAATGTGCAAAAACTGCTTGCCAAGACACCTGAAAAAATTGCGCTTCGCGCCCCGCAAGGCGCGGTTCATCTGGTCATGACACATTCGCATAGCCTTGATGAGGCGATTTGCCTACAGCTTTTGATGCGTGGTGATTTTGCCTATCTTGGGCTGATTGGGTCAAAAAGCAAACGGGCGCGTTTTGCCAAAAGACTGGCCGCCGCAGGGGTGTCGCCAGCGATGCTGGATCAATTGGTCTGCCCAATCGGCATCAGTGAAATCAACGGCAAAAGCCCAGCGCATGTGGCTTTGTCAATCGCGGCTGA
Organism: uncultured Alphaproteobacteria bacterium; assembly: GCA_913064995.1. GTDB lineage: Bacteria > Pseudomonadota > Alphaproteobacteria > Puniceispirillales > Puniceispirillaceae > UBA3439. Next base: position 6,240 of record CAJYBL010000010.1, on the reverse strand, counting down.
TCTTGCCATTTGGCAGCAATTGAGAGAAGATGCCGAACAGCGTGTAAATGAGGCTTGATCAAGCCGTTATTGCTATGCTGTCAGCCGAAAAAAAGGGGGGGTCTAATGATCGACTATCTTTGGATGTGGTCAGAATTGATTGTGCGATGGGTGCATGTCATTGCTGGCATCGCATGGATCGGATCGTCATTTTATTTCATTGCGCTTGATCTAAGTTTGAAACCGGGAAAGGCATTGCCGGATGAGGCGCATGGCCAAGCATGGCAAGTGCATGGCGGCGGCTTTTACAATATGGTGAAATATCTGGTGGCACCCGCCAAAATGCCCGACGAGCTGACATGGTTTAAATGGGAAGCCTATGGAACATGGATTTCCGGCATTGCCTTGATGAGCCTTGTCTATTACGGCGCGGCAAGCCTTTACATGATCGACCTTGATATTTTGGATATTACCGAAACGCAGGCGGTGATGATCAGCCTTGGTGGCATCGTGATTGGCTGGGCCATTTATGATGGCCTGTGCCGCAGCCCGCTTGGCCGGAGTGATCTATGGCTGGCCTTGACCGGCTTTGCCTTTCTCGTTGTGCTTGCCTATGGCTATAGCCAGATTTTCTCGGCGCGTGGTGCCTTTATGCAAATGGGGGTTACCATTGGTACGATCATGGTTGCCAATGTGTTGATGATCATCATCCCCGGACAAAGCAAAGTTGTTGTTGCGCTGAAGGCGGGTAAAACACCTGATCCGCGCTATGGCGCGCGTGGCAAGCAACGTTCGCTGCATAATAATTACCTGACGTTGCCAGTGATTTTTGTCATGATTGGCAGCCATTATCCAATGGTGTTTGCCACTGATTATGCATGGGCAATTCTGGGGCTTGTGTTGCTGATTGGTGCGGTGATCCGGCATTTCTTTAACACCAAACATAAGGGGCTTGCCCCACCATATTGGACATGGCTTGTCGCGGTGATTTTCACCGGCTTTGCGATCATGCTGTCACAGCTTGGTGCGCCGCAGGTGAAATATGATCAGAGCGCGCATGCCTCGCCCGCGGCGCTTCATCAGGCATCGGTAGAGTTGGTGATTGAACGTTGTGCCAGCTGCCATGCTAGCAAGCCGGTTTGGGACGGGCTTGCCTTTGCGCCAAAGGGCATTCATCTTGAAACTGAACGTCAGGTGATCCGCTATGCGAATGATATTTTCTGGCAAGTGTCGGCGTCACATGCGATGCCGCCAGGACAGGTGATCTGGGTTGAAGATGAAGAACGGGCGATGCTGGCGGCATGGCGTGATATGGTCAATCAAGGTTTGGTTGGCAGCAATCGGTCGTGATTTTTTGGGATGATTTTTTGGCATGACTTTCTGGATTAATGGTTTTGACATGATTGTGAGTGTTTCAAAATGATGGATTATCCAAGAGACTTATCTGGGTATGGTGACACACCGCCACAGGCGGCATGGCCGAATGGTGCGCGTGTCGCGGTGCAATTCGTATTGAATTACGAAGAAGGCGGCGAAAATTGTGTTCTTCACGGTGATCCGGCGTCTGAGGTGTTTTTGTCGGAAATCATCGGCGCGGCGGCATTTGATGGGGCGCGTCATATGTCGATGGAATCAATCTATGAATATGGGTCGCGGGCGGGTGTCTGGCGTATTCTGGATCTGTTTCGTCAACGCCGTTTACCACTAACGGTTTTTGCTGTGGCCATGGCGGCGGCACGTCACCCAAAGGTGATTGAAACCGCGCTTGTTGATGGGCATGAAATCGCGGCGCATGGATATCGCTGGATCAATTATCATGGCATGCCAATTGATGAAGAACGCGACCATATGCAAAAGGCGATTTCGATTCTAACCGATATTTGTGGCACCCGTCCGCTTGGTTGGTATACGGGGCGAACATCGGAAAACACGCGCAATCTTGTCGCCGAAGACGGCGGGTTTGTTTATGACGCAGATGATTATTCGGATGATTTGCCATTCTGGTCGGCGCAGGTGAAAACGCCGCATTTGATTGTCCCCTACACGCTGGATACAAATGATATGCGCTTTGCCACCGCGCAGGGATTTCATACCGGTGATCAATTTGCCCAATATCTGATTGACGCCTTTGATGTTCTTTATGCCGAAGGTGCGGCGGCACCAAAGATGCTGTCGATTGGGCTGCATTGCCGTTTGATTGGGCGGCCAGCGCGGTTTGCCGGATTGGTCAAATTCCTTGATCATATCATGGCGCATGACAGGGTGTGGGTTGCGCGGCGCATCGATATTGCAAATCACTGGATCGCAAACCACCCGTTCGAGGCCGATCAATCATGACCTCATCAGACCTAAAACAACTCGATATCCTACCCCTTACCAAAGCTAGCTTTGCGCCCTTTGGAACGGTCATTGAAACCGATGGTGCAACCGAGATCGGTATCAATCAGGGAACGACCATAAGATTTGATGCCATGGCGGGCGTTGATGTGGCGGCGGGCGATGGCAGGCCCATCATATCGCTATTTCGCGGCACGCGCCGCCCCGATCCGATTGAAATTCATCTTCTTGAACGCCACCCGCTTGGCTCGCAAGCCTTTATGCCGCTAAGCCAGCATGATTGGCTGGTTGTGGTGGCACATGGCAATGCGGCAGGTGACGCCCCTGATTTTTCGACGCTGGCCTGTTTTCGCGCCAGTGGCGAACAGGGGGTCAGCTATGATCGTGGGGTCTGGCATCACCCTTTGCTGGTTTTGCAACCGGTGCAAGATTTTCTGGTGATTGATCGTCAAGGCGAGGGGCATAATCTCGATGAAGTCTGGCATGACGGACCAGCGGCACTGATCAATCCATAGCGCTGCCAGTATTTGATCAGGCTTTTGGTTAGGCTTTGCCCTTCAAATCGGCCGTCATGGCGCGATGTTTTGACAGCAAATGCTGCATATCCATGCTCGCAAGCTGGCCTTGGTCGACAATGATTTTACCATTGATGATCGTATAGCTGGTTTTGATGGGGCCGCAAAATAACAGCCCCGCCAGCAAATCCCACTCGGCGCCAGCAAAATCAATACCGCGACAATCAAAAGCAGCGATATCGGCAGCATAGCCCGGTGCCAGAACGCCAATATCATCACGGTTCAAGACCGCCGCGCCGCCGCGTGTTGCAAGCGCCAAAGATTCGCGCGCCGTCATGGCATCGCCCGTTTTCATTACCCGCTGCAACAGCATCGCCTGACGCGCCTCATTCAGCATATGACCACTATCATTCGATGCTGATCCATCAACGCCAAGGCCGACCTTCACGCCAGCATCAATCATTTCACGAACCGGCGCAATGCCGCTTGATAGGCGCATATTTGAACAGGGACAATGGGCAATGCCGGTTCCGGTGCGGGCAAACAGGTTAATTTCCTGCGGGTTAAGCTGAACACAATGTGCATGCCAGACATCATTGCCAGTCCATTCGACAGCTTCAATATATTCGCCCGGACGCATGCCAAAACTGGCAAGGCTATAGTCAATATCTTCCTTATTTTCGGCCAAATGCGTATGCATGCCAACCCGATAGGCGCGCGCCATATGGGCGGTTTCCCGCATCAGATCCATGCTGACTGAAAAGGGCGAACAAGGGGCAAGTGCCACACGATGCATGGCGTAACGATCGGCATTGTGATGCGTTTCGATCAAACGCTGGCAATCCGCCAGAATCGCAGGTTCGGCTTCGGTCAAGCGGTCAGGCGGAAGCCCGCCTTTTGATTCGCCAATGCTCATTGATCCGCGGGTGCCATGAAACCGCATGCCAATATCAGCTGCCGCCGCAAAGGAATCATCAAGCCGCGCGCCGTTTGGATATAGATAGAGATGATCAGATGATGTGGTGCAGCCACTAAGCGCAAGCTCGGCCATCGCAAGGGCGTTTGACCAGTAAATATGATCAGGGCCAAGATTGCACCAGATCGGATAGAGCGTTTGCAACCAGCCAAATAGCGGGGCATTTTGCGCCGCTGGAACGGTGCGTGTGAGATTTTGAAACATATGATGATGCGTGTTGACCATGCCCGGTATCAGCACATGGCCGGTCATATCAATCACCGTATCAGCGTCCGCCGGTAATGAACCTGTATCGCCAACGGCTTCAATGACTCCATTTCGGGCAAACAGGCCGCCATTTTTGATTTCAGCGCCGCAATGATCGCCCGGGCGTCCAACATGTGCCGCCGACCGGCCGCTAGCCGCATCGCGTGGCCCCATCGTGCATAGTAGGTCGGCATTTTTCAACAGAAGTGTTTTATCAGCCATAATTGATATATTCCTGTCGTAAATATGCCGCCGAATCATTTGATCCGGCGGCATGGTGATTATTCCTTATCATGGCCTTGCGAGTGTTCGTCTCGCAAGACTTCTTTTTGATTAGTCGATATCTTTTGGTATCAACAGGTTCAAGATCACCGAAATCGCTGCTGCAGGAAGCAATCCTGATACCATCAGCATTTCGAATGAATCTGGCAGATGCTGCATTGATTTTGGCACAGCTTGGATGCCAAGCCCAACCGATAGTGACATTGCCAAAATGATCATATTGCGGCGGTTCCAATTCACACCTGACAACATGTTAATGCCAGCGCTGACAACCATACCAAACATCACTATCACGCCGCCGCCTAAAACCGAAATTGGCATTGCCGCAACAACGGCACCAACCTTTGGAATGAGACCGCAGGCCACAAGGAATAGGGCGCCAAGTGTGACAACCGAACGGCTCATCACACCTGTCATTGAGATCAATCCGACATTCTGGCTGAATGACGTGTTTGGCAAGCCACCAAATAAGCCAGCGATAAAGCTACCAAAACCATCAGCATAAGTGCCACCCGATAGTTCTTTATCAGTGGCTTCGCGGTTTGCGCCACCTTTGGCAATGCCCGAAATATCACCAACTGTTTCAATGGCGCTGACAAGTGACATTAAGCACATGCCGATAATGGCAAATGCGCTAAATTCGATCCCATATTTGAACGGCTCCGGTACGGCAAACCATGCCGCTTTGGCAACACCGCCAAAATTAACCGCACCAGTCAGATAGCCAACAACATAACCGGCGATCAAGCCGATCAGAATGGCCGCAGATGACATGGTGCCACGGGTGAAGAATTTGAAACCAAGGGCAACGAAAATCACCACAAGCGCAAGACCCCAGCGGCTAAAATCGCCCCATTCAGGTGCATTCATTTGAAAGGCTGCGGCCCCGCCAGAAGCATATTTAATGCCGACAGGCAACAACGCCAATCCAATGGCAGTAATCACAATGCCCGTTACCAATGGTGGGAACCAATGGCGGATGCGGCCAATGACACTGCCAAGAAATGTATGAAACAGCCCGGCAACAATCACTGCGCCGAACAAGGCGGCCATGCCACTGGTTTTCACTATACCAATCATGATGGGAACAAAGGCAAAGCTTGTTCCCTGCATTACAGGCAATCTTGCGCCAATCGGACCAAAACCGATTGTCTGGAATAATGTGGCAACCCCCGCAAACAGCATCGCCATTTGCACAAGATAGACCATATCCTCACCGCCAAAAGCAAAACCAGCAGCGCCAGCGATGATAATTGATGGTGTAACGTTACTAGCAAACATTGCCAGAACATGCTGTACTCCAAGGGCGGTACGCGGCCCAAGCGGTATCTCATGATTCGGATCTTTAAGTTGCTCGGCCGTGCCGATTTCTGTATTGGTCATTCTAAATTCCCCCTTTAGTTAGCCAATATAGAAGAATCCTAAGGCGATTAAGCCATACTGCAAGTAAAATCGCATCTTTATACAAAAAAGTGCCAACAGAAAGCCTTTTTAAATAACTAATATATCCATAAGTATTTAAATAATTTGCTAAGTCCCTAGCTAAAGACCTAATATATACACCTTTTCCACACTCAACGATAAACCTAGCTTTATTCTTATCAAAACTTTTTACTAATTTGAAATTTTTAATAAATACTTCTCTCTCAGGAATATCTACTATTATAGATTTTCGGGCAAGCTTATACGATCTTATGCCATCTATCTTAATTGCTGAAAATACTGGAGGTTTTTGTCTAATCTTACCCATAAAGTTTGGTAAAGCTCTAATTATTTCATTTTTAGATGGCCTAACTTTACTTATATTTGATATTTTTCCTTTCGCTACTAGATGGACAGTGATGGAAGTTGATAGGGTAGATGAGTTTGCTCCTATCAAAAACGCACCTGGTAGTGCAAGTGATG
>CAJYBL010000009.1 GCA_913064995.1 uncultured Alphaproteobacteria bacterium | reverse complement strand
GTCTCGCTAAGCTCCATTCCCCAGCCATCCATCCACATGCCAAGGATGATATGAACAACGGCATTTTTGGGAACCGGCACTTTTTCATCTGGCCGGAAACTAAGCGTATGTTCACCCCAATCAGGGGCATAGGCAGCGCCAATCGAATAGCCAATGCGGCTTTTCTTTTCCAGCCCATAACGATCAAGCACCTTTTGCCATGCCGCATGAACATCACCGGCAAACACATCGGCGCGCAAAGCCGCCATCACCGCATGCATGCCTTCTTCAACCGCCTTTGCGGTTTCTTGAAGCTGTTGTGACGGCGTGCCAAGATGCACGGTTCGCGCCAGCCCAACATTATAGCGTTTGCGGCAACCGCCAAGTTCAAATGCCACGGTCTGCCCATCTTCAAGAACGTTATCATTCCAAAGCGGATGCGCGGTCGACGCAGCCTCACCAGCCAATATTAATGGGTGGATTGCGGTCTGGTCGCCACCAAATTCGGGGGTGCCGCGAATTTGCGCTGCAATCACATCAGCCATCAGATCGCATTGCCGCACACCAGGACGCGCCCCAGCCCATGCGGTTTGCATTGCTATTTCGGCAATGCGCGCCGCCTCGCGCATAACGGCAATTTCGGCTTCACTTTTGACAAGCCGAACCCAATTGACCAGCAGATCAGCATCAACCCAAACCGCCTTTGGCATCCCGCCCTGCAAACCGGCAAGCGCACGCGGCGATAAATAATAAACATCGCTTTCATAGCCAATTTTTGCATTGGCAAAACCAGCCTTTACCATCCAATTAGCCAGAAACGCCACTGGATGCGTATCAGGGCGTTGGACCAAAGTTTCAGGATAGGGTATGATTTGATTGGCTTTTAGATAGGTGGTAAAGCGGGCGGCACCTGCATCCATTTCGCGCCCCATCCAGAACGGGCCGTGATCAAGATCGACAAGCATCATTTGCGGCGTATAAAAAGACCAAGCGTCATAACCACATAGCCAGTTTATATTTGACGGGTCACCAATGATGACGGCGTCAAGACCACGATCCCGCATCACATGGCGGACACGGCTCAACCGATCATCATATTCGGCCTCCGAAAATGCTGGTGCCATCATGCCTCCACTGTCTCGATATTTACGCCGCTAAAGAGGCATTAGGGTTTCAAAACGCAAATTTCTAATCAAAGGCGTTTTATGGCTGCGATCAAATGGCCGCGCCTTTACACATTAATACACCACAACCGAGCGAATTGAGTCGCCAGCATGCATAAGGTCAAATCCCGTATTGATTTCATCAAGCGACAGCGTGTGGGTAATCATTGGGTCGATATCGATCTTGCCATCCATATACCAATCGACAATTTTTGGCACATCAGTTCGGCCACGCGCACCACCAAAGGCCGTGCCACGCCAGCTTCGCCCGGTCACCAGTTGAAACGGGCGGGTGCTAATTTCCTGACCAGCACCAGCAACGCCAATGATGATCGATTCACCCCATCCTTTATGCGCACATTCAAGCGCTTGACGCATAACCTCGACATTGCCGATACATTCAAATGAATAATCAGCACCGCCACCGGTCAATTCGACAAGATGGCCAACAAGATCGCCTTTGATCTTTGACGGATTGACAAAATGCGTCATGCCAAATTTTTCGCCCCAGGCTTTTTTGCTGTCATTCATATCAACGCCAACGATCATCCGCGCGCCAATCATGCGAAGTCCCTGGATCACATTCAGCCCTATACCGCCAAGCCCAAATACCACCGCAACGCAGCCCAATTCAGCCTTGGCGGTGTTGATCACCGCGCCAATACCGGTTGTAACGCCGCACCCGATATAGCAAATCTTGTCAAACGGAGCGGCCTTATTCACCTTGGCAAGTGCGATTTCCGGCAGAACGGTATAATTTGAAAAGGTCGATGTTCCCATATAGTGCAGGATCGGCTTACCTTTTAGCGAAAAACGACTGGTGCCATCAGGCATCACCCCTTGACCTTGAGTGCTTCGGATGGCCTGACAAAGATTGGTTTTTGGATGAAGACAGTAATCACATTCGCGGCATTCAGGCGTATAAAGCGGGATCACATGATCGCCAACTGCAACACTGGTTACACCAGCGCCGATCTCACGAACAATCCCTGCCCCTTCATGGCCTAGAATGGCCGGAAACATGCCTTCAGGATCAGCCCCTGACAGGGTGAATTCATCCGTATGACAAATACCAGTTGCCATGATTTCAACCAGCACTTCACCTTGGCGCGGCCCTTCAAGATCAACTTCCATAACTTCCAGTGGCTTACCTGCTGCCACTGCAACTGCGGCGCGTGTTTTCATAATGATCCCCTTTAACAGGCCAAGTCGGCCTTTTTGTTTTTACATCTTGCCTCACAAAACGATGGCATAATAAACTTGCTAAATACAAGTGCGATTCACAAAGTCCCCTTCGCGTCAGAAATTACATGATTTTTCCCTTCAGCAAAGCCATATCTTATCATGACCTATTCCCTAAAAGACCTCGCCGCCCAGCTTCAAACCGGTTCACAAGGCGCCCGCGCACTTGTCGAAGATTGTTTGGCCACGATTGATGATCCAAATGGCGAGGGTCAGCGAAGCTTTATCGAAGTCTATCACGACCGCGCGCTCAAAGAGGCTGATGCCGTTGATCATGCCCGCAAACAGGGATGGAGCCTTCCGGCCTTTGCCGGGATTCCTCTGTCGATCAAAGATCTTTTTGACGAGGCTGGCATTGTCACCCGCGCCGGATCAAAGATTTTGCAAGATGCCGCCCCGGCAAGCAGTGACGCAACGGTTCTAGCCCGATTAAAGGCCGCCGGATTTATCGTGATTGGCCGCACCAATATGACCGAATTTGCCTTTTCCGGGCTTGGCACCAATGCCCATTATGGTGATGCGCGTTGCCCGTTTGAACGCGATCCGAATGACATCACCAAAGGCCGTGTGGCTGGAGGGTCATCATCTGGAAGCGCCGTTTCAATCAGCGATGGCATGGCGCCAGCAACGATTGGATCAGATACTGGCGGATCAACCCGCGCCCCAGCCGCCTTTTGCGGTATTGTCGGCCTGAAACCAACAACAACACGAATGCCATCTGATGGTATTTTTCCGCTATCAAGGTCTTTTGACGCGGCGGGGCCAATGGCAAATACGGTATCTTGCTGCGCCATTTTAGATAGTTTAATGGCTGGTGGATCGGGCGAAGATGAGGCGCCTTTTGCGTTAAAAGGCCTTCGGCTTGCCCTCCCAAAGGGATATCTATTTGAAGATCTTGACCCGCATGTCGCAAGCAGCTTTGCCGCAGCAATTGACCGGTTATCTGCTGCGGGAGCCGTTATCAGCGATATTACCCTCGCCGAAATCGAAGCCTTGCGCCCGAGCAACAACACCAAAAGCATTGTCGCTGCCGAGGCCTATCATCTTCATCAATCAAATCTTGAATCTGGCAAGGGCGACCAATATGACCCCTTGATCGCCTTTCGTATTCAAGGCGGAAAGGATATTCTGGCAAGCGAATATATTGAGATGTTCAACACACGCAAACGGATATGGGCGGCTGTGCAAACGGCTGTTCGGGGCTATGACGCGCTTATCCTGCCAACATCACCAGCGCTGCCACCAGCCTTATCATCGCTTAGCGATATCGAAGCCAAGACCACGCAAAATGCCAAATGCCTTCGCAATACAGCCATCTCTAACTATCTTGACCGCCCAACAATCACCATTCCCTGCCATGCGGCGGATACCGGCCCTGTTGGCGTTTCGCTTATCGGATCACGTCAACATGACCGCACACTGTTAGCGATCGCCGCCGCAAGCGAGGCTATCATTCGCGGCTAGAACACATCAAAAGCAGATTTATGCCGATTTCGGCTGACGCTGGAAAAAGCGTGCGCCATTGCCAAGTAGAACTGGCAACTTTGCACCAAGAACCAGCATTGCCGGCGTTGCCACCAAAGTGAGCATGGTGGCAAAGGTCAGGCCGCCAGCAATCGTGCTTGAAAGCTGTGTCCACCATTGCGATGATGGCGCACCTATCAGAATTTCCCGATCAACCAAAATAATGGTCATTTCAAACACCATCGGAATCAAACCCAGAATGGTCGTAATCGCGGTCAAAATAACTGGCCGGAAACGAACCAGCCCTGACCGAAATGCCGACACAGCAGGAGAGTAGCCACGTTTGCGATATTTATTAAAAGTATCGATCAAAACAATATTATTATTCACCACAATACCGGCAAGCGCGATCACGCCAAGACCCGACATGACAATGCCAAAGGGGCGGCCACTAATCCACAGCCCCAAGAACACCCCGCCTGTCGATAAGATGATTGCCGACATTGTGACAATCGCCTGCCAGCCCGAATTAAACTGAACCATCAGCACGATCACCATCAATAACAGTGAAATGCCAAATGCCTTGCCAAGAAAATTCTGGGTTTCGGCAATATCTTCACCCTCGCCGCCAAATTGGATATCAACCTTACCCTTGATCGGATTCTCCGCCAAAGACTGGCGCAATTTTTCGATCATATCGGCTGGCAACAAGCCGGTTTTGACGCTTGATTTGATATACATGTAACGCTGGCCATCTTTGCGTTCGATATCACCGCCTTTGATACGTGGTTCGAGGCTGGCAAAAACCGAAAGCGGCACATAAGATCCATCAATTGTTGGCACGCGCAATTCTTTTAGCCGGTCAAGATTGCGCTGGTCGCCCATAAAGCGCATGACGACATCCAGCTCGTCTTCTGAATCATCTGGCCGGTAATCTGAAATGCGCATGCCGCGGGTCAGCATTTTAATCATCATGCCAAGGCCAGAAATTGAAACACCATGACGGCTGGCGGCGTCGCGATCAGTGACAAGCGACCATTCGGTTCCGGGCAAGGGACGACTGTCAGTCACATCAATGAAACCACCGATTTCATTCATTCTGGCAATCATATCGCTTGTCGCCGCGCCAATCTCATCAAGTGAAATGCCAACAATATCAATACGGATTGGCTGGGATGACCCTGGGCCTTGCTGCTGTTTTTGGATATTATAATTGGCACCGGCAAGCGCGGTAACACGCGCCCGCATCTGATCAATCAGCACCTCAGCCTTGTCACGCTCTTGCCAATCGGCGAAAACGGTACGGATCGTGCCAACCGAATCACGCGGTGCCTGATTACCAGCGCCGCCCGACCGGAAAGATTTGCCATAGAAATCACGAATTCCGGGTTGCGCCAAAATGCTGTCTTCAGCAGTTTTAACCAGCTTATCACGTTCTTTGGCTGACAGATCGCCGCGCGCCAGCACTTGCACCTGTGCTTGATCCGGCTCGATATCAGGAAAGAAAGACACACCAAGACCAGCTGAAGCATAGCCATAAAAAGACACAACCATAAACCCAACAACACTGACCATCACGATGGCTGGCCGGTGGATGGCAAATTTCAAAACTGCCCGATAAAATCGCGGTGCCGTTGCTGAAATCGCAGTTGAATGAATACGCTTTTTACCAATGAAACCACCAAGTACCGGAATGAAAATCAGCGCCATCAGCAATGATGCGGTCAGCACTGCAATCACCGTCATTGGCAGATATTGCATGAATTGCCCAACAATGCCCGGCCAGAATAAAAGCGGCATAAACACCATCAAGGTGGTGATCGTTGACGAAATAATCGGCCATGCCATGCGTTGCGCGCCAAGCTTGTAGGCCTCGCGCCGATTTTTCCCCATGGCGATTTGTCGGTCAGCATATTCGGTGGTGACAATCACCCCATCAACGAGCATTCCGGCAACAAGAATCAGCGAAAATAAAACGACGATATTCATCGTGATGCCAAGCGCATTTAGCGCCGTGATGCCAACAAAGAACGATCCGGGAATGGCAAGACCAACAAGAGTTGCATTACGAAGCCCCAAAGTGGCAAGCACAACGACCATCACGATGATGACCGCTGCGCCAACATTATTTCCAAGGTCACGAAGCAGATTGCGAACCTGTTTTGAGTCATCAAACAAATAGCTGACTTTGACTTCGGGGCTAATTTGTGGGGCAGCAGCATCGATTATCGCACGCGCCGCCTCAACCACTTCAATGACGTTAGACCCCACCCGTTTGCGAACATCAAGAACAATGGCCTTTTCGCCATTGACCCGTGACCAGCCTTGCGCCTGCTGGAATGTCCGGCGCACAACGGCAACATCGCCAAACCGGATGCTGTTTCCGTTCTTTGCCTTGATTGGCATATTGATCAGATCATCAACCGATTCCAAAATGCCTGGAACTTTGACCACAAGCCGTCCGCCACCATCATCAATTGCACCGGCGGTAACAAGCTGGTTGTTATTGCGAACAAGCTGAGTCACTGCTGCCGGATCAAGCCCATAGGCTTCCATCGCCGCAGCATCGACCAGAATTTCCAAAACCTCTTTCCGGTTACCGCCAATATCGACTTTCAAAATACCCGGCAAGGCTTCGAGCCGGTCTTTGATCCGACGTGCTGCCTGCACCATTTCGCGTTCAGGAACCGGCCCGTAAAGCGCGGCAGTCAAAACCGGAAATAGCGACAGGCTAACTTCAACCACCTTTGGTTCATCGGCGTCAGGCGGCAAATCAGATTTGGCGTCATCAACCGCCTTGCGCACATCGGCAATGGCTTTGTCAATATCTTCACCGGCGGCAAATTCCAATGACACTGACCCATAGCCCTCGGCCGAAACCGAGGTCATTTTATCCAGACCTTCAACCGAACGAAGCTGTTTTTCCAGGGGCTTGACCAAAAGCCGTTCAGCATCTTCAGGGGAAATGCCATCATAAGATACCGACACATAGGCCACTGGAATATCAATATCGGGTTTGGCTTCTTTAGGAATGCTGAAATAGGAAGAAACACCAACACCGAACAGCATCACCATAGCCACCAAAACGGCGCCTGCGCGAGAAAATGCCGCCTCGATGATTTGATTCATGATTCGCTCGCAAGCTTGTAATTGACCGCTGCGCCATCCTCGACAAACCCCTGACCAACCGTCAGCAAAATGGCATCATCCGGCAAGCCAGATACAAACACGGTCTCCGCCCCTGCCCTAATAACCTCGACAGGCAGTTTCTCCGCCTTGCCATCAACGATAATTTTGGCCGTTAAAATGCCGTTTTCGGCAACCGATAAATGTGCTGGTGACATGGCAAAAGCTTGCAAACTGCCAGCATCAATTGTCGCCTCAACACTCATACCGGCGCGTAATTTACGATCTTGATTAGGCAGATCAATCGTAACGTCAAATGTGCGCGTTGCTGGATTTGATTTTGACGCAATTTTTGACACAGTTCCGTGACGCGATGCATTGCCCGCGATTTGCACCCTCACCTTGCTGGCAAGTTTGATCTGGCTGACTTCATTTTGCGGAACTGCAACAATGACCGACAAAATATCAAGGCCGAGAATCGTTGCGGTGGCAGTATCGCGGCGCACGCGCTCGCCCTTTTCAACGTGCAATGTCTCAAGAAGACCCGAGACCGGCGCAACAATCACCGTATCACTTAATTGCTCTTCAAGTTTCCGAAGGTTAACCTCGGCCGTGGCATAGGCTGCCGCGCGCTCGGCCTGTTCAAGCGGTGCACTGAAATTTTCTTTGGCAAGGCGCTCTGTCACTTCGCGGCGGCGTTTGGCAACTTCAAGATTGGCTTTGGCAGCATTGATTTGTTCGGCAAGCGTGCCTTTATCAAGCCGCACCAAAACATCGCCAGCTGCAACATCATTGCCCTCAACTGCATCAAGCGAAATGATCTGTCCATCAGCCTTTGCCGAGACGGTCATTTCAAATTTGGCCTCGCTGACACCGCTTGCCCGAATAATGCGCGTGATTGGCTGATTTTTAACTTCTACTGCCGACACCAATAATCCATTTTCTGGCAGTCCCGATTCCCTATCTACCGCTGACGCGGTAGTCGTTGACGTGGCGGTGGCCGACGCCAAATCTTGTGGTGCGATACCATCAGCCTTGCCAAACAAATCATCCGATAGCATCCAGCCAGCAACCGCCAGCGCGACCACGCCTGCCAACAGGTAAGAGGATTTCGGTTTCATTGCTAGAGCCTTGTTATTTCCGCGGCGCCCGCGAGAGTTGACGAATGAGGAGTATATAGGCGTATTTCACCTTTATCGCAAGGCAACCCACCAATCCGGCTCCAACAATAATATAATCGAAATACGCCATTGGTCGCACCTAATATGTGTGCAGCGGACATATGCTACCCGCCAGTTTTACTCGATTGTTCTGCGCAATCACATTTTGATACGAGCAAAAAATCTCAACAAAGCATGGGCGCGCAACCACCGTTACTTGCTCCTAGATTTTGTAAGTATGTAGTGACTTCTTGTTTGCTTAATTAACTCAGTGATCGAAAATAATCTCGCGATTGCTTTGATCACTTGCTAATGATTATCTAACAGCAAGATAATAACAGTTCTCTTGTGTTTTCTCGCGTTAATTTTATAGGGTTACCGCCTGCACTAGGATCACTTATTGCTCCATCAACAACCCTTTCAATATCCATATTCTTTATTCCCATTTCAGTTAAGGATTTGGGAATACCAAGGGATGCATTAAGTTTGTTGACAAAATCACAAAAGCCTTCAAATCCCCCACAAATATTAAGATAGTTTGCAGCGCTGGCTAATTTCTCATTTACCAAGCTCTTATTAAATTGAAGGACAGCAGGCATGCAAACAGCATTGGTTGTGCCATGATGGGTATTATATATCGCACCAATCGGATGCGAAAGCGCATGGATAGCGCCTAGCCCTTTTTGAAATGCAGTGGCACCCATGGCAGCGGCTGACATCATTTGTGCCCGAGCCTCAATATCACTGCCATCAGCATAGGCTTGAGGTAGATAAGTTTTAACCAATCGCATTCCTTCGAGTGCAATGCCTTGAGACATCGGATGATGATTAGGCGAACAATAAGCTTCAACACAATGAGCAAAGGCATCAAGCCCTGTTCCAGCTGTAATAAATGGCGGCATGCTAACCGTCAACTCGGGATCACAAATGACAATACTAGGTAGAAATTTAGGGTGGAATATGATCTTTTTTTCTTTTGTAACCGAGTTTGTAATTACCGATGCTCGGCCAACTTCAGAGCCTGTTCCTGCTGTTGTTGGAACAGCTACAATAGGGGCAATCGCCTCAGCATCAGCGCGCATCCAACAGTCGCCTATATCTTCAAAATCCCATAAAGGTCGAGTTTGACCCGCTAAGAATGCTACTAATTTTGCTAAATCCAGACCTGAACCGCCACCAAAGGCAACAACCCCATCATGCCCTCCTTCTTTAAAAGCTTTCACTCCTGCGGCAGCATTTTTCTCATTTGGGTTTGGATCTACGTCTGCAAAAACGGCACGCCCTAAACTGTTGGATTCAAGCAAATCCAAGGTTTTTTTGGCAATATCAGTAGTGGCTAATCCCCGATCCGTAACGAAAAGAGGGTTTTTCATCCCAACTGCCCTGCAGGCTTCAGCAATTTCTTTAATGCGCCCAGCGCCAAATTTTATAGAGGTGGGATAAGCCCAATTTGCATTTAGAGTCATTTTTCTATGCCTTTTTCAAATGAAATGATTTTGGCCTGGTCAGATTATGATATCCGATTAAAGAAAGGCTACCGCCACGCCCAGTATTCTTACACCCTGTCCAGCAAAGGGCTGGATCAAGATAATCAGCTCTGTTCATGAAAACCGTTCCTGTTTCTAGCCTCTCGCCAATCTTCTCAGCGCGGTCTTTGTTTTTTGTCCAAAGGCTTGCTGTTAATCCATAATCAGAATCGTTCATCAAACGTATAGCTTCTTCATCATCCTTAACAGGCATGATGCCAACCACTGGGCCAAAGCTTTCTTCTCGCATCACTTTCATGTCATGATTAACCCCTGTCAAAATTTGTGGGGTTAGATAGGCGTTATCATCATCTGCGGCAAACCGGTCAATATGGGCTGTTGCACCCTTAACAATTGCATCATTGATTTGGTTGCGAACAGTGGCTGCAAATCTAGCATGTGCCATAGGGCCCATAGTGGTATCCGGATCAAGCGGATTACCAAGTTTGAGCTGATTGACCCATGTAATGGATTTATCAACAAAGGCGTCGTAATAACTTTGGTGAATATAAATTCGTTCAATACCACAACAGCATTGACCAGAATTGAACATCGCCCCATCCATCAGTCCATCAACCGCAACATCAATATTGGCATCATCCATAATATAGGCAGGGTCCTTGCCACCAAGCTCGGTGCTTACACCAACAAAACTCCCTGCCGCGGCTATCTCAATGGCACGCCCTGCTTCAACGGAGCCCGTAAAATTGATGAAATCAAAATTACGTTCTTTAATTAGGCTGGTGCTCGTATCATGATCGAGAAATATATTCATGAATACATCGCTAGGAATACCTGCCTGATGAAACGCTTTTGCCATACGTTCACCAGCCAGCAGTGTCTGTGTCGCATGCTTCAGAACAACCGAATTTCCAGCAATTAAAGCCGGGGCAATGGTGTTGATCGCCGTCAGATACGGATAGTTCCATGGAGCAATAACAAAAACAACTCCATGAGGGTCACGTTTAATGAAGCGTTTAAAAGTCTCATCGTCGCCAGCTTGGACATTTGCAAGCGCAGATTTTGCAATCTCTGCCATATATGTGGCTCTTTCATTGACGCCACCAAACTCACCACAATAACGAATAGGCCTGCCCATCATCCAAGCCAGTTCCGGCACCATTTCCTCTTGCATGCTCCCTAGAATCCCAACTCCTGAAAGCACCAGAGTAATGCGTTCATCTAATGGGCGGTTTGCCCATTTGATCTGAGCATGACGCATTATTGCAATCTTTTCTCGTGCCGCTTCAAGTGATGAAGCCTCGCGTGTGGCATAAACTGTTCCATCAATTGGAGACAGGCAGATGAGTTCTTTAGACATGATATCCTCAAAAAATAATCAGGCTTTTTCAAATCCTCGGGCAACTTCCCAATCCGTAACAATGCGGCTAAATTCCTCAATCTCCCACTCGGCACAACGTGCGTAATGTTCAATAACCTCATCACCTATGGCCGTTCGCAACATATCAGATGTCATCATATGTGTTCTGGCTTTATCCAGACTATCAGGGACAAGGCCTGTATCACCCTGATAGATGTCACCTTTGGCTGCTGATGGTAAATCCAAAGATTCTTCAATGCCGGCTATTCCAGCAGCAATTTGCGCAGCTAATGCTAAATAAGGGTTAAGATCTGATCCACCAATTCGGCATTCCACACGGATAGCCTGCGTGCCCTCGCCGCATAGCCTGAAACCAGCAGTGCGATTATCTATTGACCAGATCGCACGAGTTGGCGCAAATGACCCTTTGACAAAACGCTTATAGCTATTGATGTACGGGGCAAGGAAATATGTACAGTCGGGCGCATATTTAAGTAATCCTGCCATATAATTTTTCATCAAACTGGACATGCCAAGAGCATCGCTTGAGTCGTGAAAAGCATTTTTGCCATCTCGCCAGAGGGACTGATGAATATGACTAGATGAACCCACACGATTATGATTCCATTTTGCTATAAAACTTGCCGCGTGCCCGTGCTGCCAAGCCATTTCTTTAATCCCATGCTTGGCAATCGTATGGTAGTCAGATGTCAGCATAGCCGGTGCATACTTGATATTGATTTCTTCCTGCCCAGCTTCGGCTTCACCCTTTGAATTCTCAACAGGAATACCTGCTGTATAAAGGTGATTGCGGATTGGCCGCATGATATGCTCTTCCTTGGTCGTCTGAAAAATATGATAATCTTCATTATACCCAGAGATTGGTTCTAAATCACGAAAGCCGTCTACCTGAATATCTTCATAACTTTTCTTGAATAAAAAAAACTCAAGCTCAGTTGCCATCATGGCAGTCAATCCCATTTCTTGAAGACGTTCGATTTGGGCTTGTAAAACAGCCCTTGGCGAATGTGAAACAGGAGAATGGCTGTGATGATCCAAAACATCACAAAGGATCATAACTGTTCCTTCCAACCATGGCACAGGGCGTAAAGTTGAAAGGATAGGTTTCATGACATAATCGCCATAACCTTTTTTCCATGACGTAGCCTGATATCCATCAGGGGTGGCCATTTCTAGATCAGTAGCCAGCAGATAGTTACAGCAATGCGTTTCTTCCCATGCTGTTTCGATAAAATGCTGGGCATGAAACCGCTTACCCATTAAGCGTCCTTGCATATCTACAAGACAAGCGAGCACGGTATCAACCTGCTTATTTTTAACCATCTGGGTTAAATCATTCCAGCTAAGTACCGCTTCCATTTTAATTCCTCCAAATTGTCACCTGGCTATTTTAACCCTGGGTGATCTGATATTGAGAACGCGCCAGCCATTCTGGATGAATTTCTATTCCCCATCCAGGTTCATCGGTTACCGCAACATGCCCATTGTCGATATCATATGGTGATTTGACAAAAATCCCCTCCTGCCAGGGATAATAGTCAGCCCCTTCAATGGAGAATTCCAGATACTTTCCGGCATTTGGAATAGCGCGTAACAGGTGCATGGTAAACAATGTAACAAGCGAAAGATTGGCACAATGTGGGGTGACCGGAAGCCCAGCAGCTTCCGCCATTCGGCATACATCTAAAGTCCGACTCATGCCTCCTAGATAAAGGATATCAGGTTGAACAATATTGACAGCGCGCATGTCAATCATGCGTTGCCATGTTGGAATTTCACAATCTTGCTCGCCACCAGTAATATCAATAGACAGCGTATCGGTGACCTGTTTTGTTTGCTCCAACTCCCAATAGGGGCATGGCTCTTCGTAATGGCAAAAGCCGTTATCTTCTAGCATGCGCCCAACTTCGATAGCGCGTTCAGGAATATAACAGCTGTTGGCATCTATCAATAAATCAACAGCGTCACCTAGTTCCCGACGCATCATCGGGATAATTTCTTCAGTGCGGCCAGGCCATTCATCTTGATTGCGGCCAACCTCTGCGCCAGCCCTTACTTTAAAGGCATTAAAACCTGATTTATCTCTGAGCCTTTTTAAGCGCTCGGCTTCATCAGATGGTGTAATATCCCTTTTCATAGAACTGGCATAGGCACGAATTGGCCCGGGTGACCCACCCAGAAGACTTGTTACTGGCAAACCAGCGATTTTTCCACGCAAATCCCATATGGCTGTATCAAATCCGGCCATGGCACGCCGCAGGTATGAGCCAGGAAACTTATGTTCCCGTTCGTTGATAAAATCAAGAACATCATCCAAATCCGACAGGTCTCTTCCTATTCCCCAACGCGCAACCTGACGATGTAATATCTCACATGTAATATCGCTGTGATAAGTTGATACCTGCCCCCACCCTTGCGCACCGTCCTCAGCTGTGACAAGGACGAAGCCTACATGCGAATTACAAAATGTTTCTATGGATTTCAGCTTCATCTCTTAGCCTTCATTAATGCTTCATTTTTGATAATATTAGCCGCCATTTCACCTACCATAATTGCGGGTGCATTGGTGTTGCCCGACGGTATAGACGGAAAAATAGAAGCATCAGCAATACGAAGATTACCAATGCCGTGAACTCTGAGCTTCTCATCTACCACTGATGTTTTTTCATCTCTTCCCATGCGGCAGGTGCCACATTGATGAAATACAGTCCAGCTAATATCCCTAGCAACCGAAATAATGTCATCATCTGTTTCCATGGTATTACTGGGAAAAATTTCTTTATCTGTTATGGTCGCCAGTGCTGGCATCTTTACAATGCGCCTGATAAGACGTGTGCCAGCGATCATGATCTGGCGGTCTTTTTCTGCTTCCAAATAATTTCCCTGCATCCGCGGAGGCTGAAATGGGTCTGGTGATTGAATATCAACATACCCCCGGCTTTCCGGTTTGCATGGATTGAACCCTATGCGATAAGCTGGAAATGGGTCTGGACTCATCAACGGTCTTTTACCTTTAGGGGCGCAGCTATAACTCATTGGCATAAAATATAACTGGATATCTGGTGTGCCCTTGCCCTGATCAAAGCGGACAAACCCTCCCCCCTGATTGAGGCTCATCGAAAGTGGTCCCTTTCGCCCAAGTAGAAACTGAAGACCTACCCATGCCTTACCCCATAAAGGCCTTAGGAGCTGGTTAAGTGTTGGAACCTTTGCCCCATAAATTAGCTCAAGCCCCACATGATCAATCAGATTTTGCCCAACATGAGGTTGATCAATTACAACTGGAATTCCCATTTCGTTTAATAGAGGTGCGGCACCAATCCCCGATAATTGTAAAAGCTTGGGCGTATTGATAGCCCCGCCACAAAGAATAACTTCTCTTTTTGCCTCAGCTATTAATGTCTTGCCACCACGCACATAAGAAACACCTGTTGCAGTCTTACCGTCAAAAAGCACACTTGTTACAAATGCGCCTGTCAAAATACAAAGATTAGATCGCTGAGCCACGGTTTTTAAATAGGTATTCGCCGTAGAGGACCGGATACCATTCTTAGTGGTAATTTGAAAGAAACAAGCCCCTTCCATATCGCCTGAGTTATAATCCGGATTAAAAGGAATGCCGGCCTCTGACGCCGCTTTTATGTAGGCTCGGGTCACGGGATGAACTTGGTCAGTAACATCAGTAATTCCCAGCGGCCCAGCACGACCTCGTTCTTCTCGTGGTTGACCAAGCCAGTTCTCCATCCGGCGAAACATGGGTTCCACATCTGCCCAACCCCAGCCTGGTGCAACCGCATTCCATTCGTCATAATCCTGCTTATGGCCACGCACATAAACCATGGCATTAATTGAAGATGAGCCTCCTAAAACTTTACCACGTGGCCAGTAAATAGATCGGTTATTTAGATGCGGTTCGGGGTTTGTATGATATTTCCAATTATAGCGTTGATCGTAAAATACTTTTCCATAGCCAATCGGAATATGCAAAAAAGGATGCCTCCCACTAGGCCCTGCCTCGAGCAAAAGCACCTGTGAGTCCTGCTTTTCACTAAGCCGGGCAGCAAGAGCAGACCCAGCCGAGCCTGCACCAACAATTATATAATCAAACTCAGCCATTACCTATTCTCACTCAGTTGTAATAAACAATTTTTACGACCAGCATCTTCAGCCTGCTTTCTATCATCATAGCTTTTCAAATAAAGTAAATGATTGGAGCAATCTGGCTATAAAGAGATTGAGAGTTTGGCGCATTCAGTTATGGGGTTCCTTGCTAAATATAATATGATGGTAACAGCCTATTTGTGAAAAAGCAGGAAAGACGGTTAAAAGCTAACGCTATTTCACGCCTGCTTTTGTTAAAACAAGGCAATCAACGGCAAAGGCACCATCTGGGCCACAGATTACCGGATTGATATCAATTTCAGTGATGGTATCACCAAGTAGAGCAACCATTTGGGAGAATTGGGCCAGTTGTCTCGCCAGCCCATCCATATCAGCGGCCGGTTTACTGCGATACCCAGCCAAAAGACGTGCAATTCGCAATTCACTCAGCAGGTTCTTAGCCGCCTCACAATCAAAAGGCGCAAGAGCAGCAACCTTATCGTTCAAGAATTCGATCAACACACCGCCTGCAGAAACAATCACTACTGAACCAAAATCAACATCATAAACCGCGCCAAAGGAAAGCTCAAAACCGGCTGGAACCATTTCCATCATCAGTGCTTTTGGACCAAGGCAGGCGGCCATTTCGGTATAAGCTACAATGGCTTCATCGGCACTGGTAAGGTTAAGTCGAACACCGTCAACGTCACTTTTATGCGCATAATCTTCAGCAGTTTTGAGCACAATTGGGAATGCCAGATTATTAATTGCGGCGTTAAGCTCTGCCAGTGAGGTGACAGTGGCCATGCTAGGGGCAGCAAGACCAAAATCAGCAAGCATGGTAAGCCCATCCGCCTCGGTTAAAGAAGTCCGGTCTGCAAGGCGCGCTTTCCAACGAGATACAACTGCCTCATGAACTATATCTTTTGGCTGTGCGATCTCGCCAAGCGTTGAGAAACGAGAACGGAATTCACGGTCAGCCATAAAATGTCCAATAGCCAGCAGCGCGTTCCGCGTCCCACGTAACAGTGGTATGCCAGCCTCTTTCAACCTTAGGGCTATCTTGCGATCATCTGCCATTGAATAATTGGTCGCAAGTGCCAGCGGTTTATCAGTAATCTGGGCAGCCTTAATCAACGCCGAGCAGTAGTTTTCAGCATAGGCGTAACCGTCACGCGGGTTAGACAAAAACACCCCAAGCCCAACATTCGTATCGTTAACGAGTGTTGCAATTAGAGCTGCGAACCGGTCTTCCAAATTGTTATGAGTGCCAAAGGCATCCAAAGGGTTTTCTGCCACTAGACCGGGTTCAAGGTGTTCTTGTAGAGCCGTGCATGTTGCTGATGCCAGTTCAGCAAACTGAAAGCCATAATCTTCGGCTAAATCAACCAAAAGTTCCCGCTCACCCCCAGAGTCATGGATTGCGCCTAATTGACCGGGCGCAGGTCGACGCGGGGTATCAAACAGCGCTAATGTTGCCGCCATTTCATCCATGTCTGCAACGCGGTGCACGCCATAGGCTCGGAAAATAGCCTCATAAACCGCGTCATTACCGGCAATTGCCCCAGTATGTGACACCGCCATCTGTGCGCTTTTCAGCGTGCGTCCAACCTTCAACACTACAACTGGAACTCCCCGTTTGCGAGCTATCTCAAGTGCAGCGATAAATCCTGCAGCATTGCGTATTGTCTCAATAAACAGTCCAACCACCCGTGTTTCAGGTTGGTGCAACGCCCATTCCATATAATCAGCAACCGTGGTAACAAGCTCCATACCGGTCGAAACTACCAAGTTGAAACCAAGTCGCCGGTCATTATGGGATAGCGCGCCAAAGGCTGATCCAGATTGCGCAATCCACGTAATTCCACCTTTTTGCAGGCCGTCAGGCGATGCCACACTGGCCACCCGTAGCCTAGCAGATGGAGTGTAAAAACCCATGCAGTTCGCGCCGCAAATTTGCATGCCGGCAGAGGACGCTTTAGCGGCAATCCTCGCGGGCAAACGAGGGCTCGTATCATCATCAAGATAACAAGACGCAAAAATGGTTGCAGCCCTGATGCCAAGTTCAAGCGCCTGATCCACTACTGCTTCAACAAAACGGCTGGCAACACCAATAACGACATGATCTGGAACTTCAGGCAATGCTTTCAAATCAGCATAGCAAGGCCCACCATTAAGCGTGCTCAGTCGAGGATTTATTGAAAAGATCTTACCATCAAACCCATCAATTAGACACATCGCCAGCATTGCTGCGCCAGTGCTATTTGGCCGGTCTGATGCCCCAACAAATGCAATTGAGCGAGGACGAAGAAGGATATCAAGCGAATGTTGTTTCATGCCAAATTCACATAGAAAATTATGATCCTATCAACACCCAAAAACAAGCCGGCGTCCAGCCCCAAAAATAAAAAACAACCAAATTTCGGGATAAATTTGAATGTTCTTGCCGTTACATGGTTGATAAGCTTTGACGCTTATTTAAAAGCGAGGGTTTTATGAAAAACGAAAATGCAGTCTCTAGCCAAATCGATGGGCGCATCGGCATCCTTAAATTTAATCGGCCGAAGGTCTTGAATGCCTTTAACGAAGAGTTAGTCAGTGAAACAAATGAAGTTATGGACAGATTCATCAAGAATGAAACAGTTTTGGCAATTGTTGTTCATGGCGCTGGCCGTTGTTTTTCCGCAGGGTTTGATATGAAAGAAAGCGCAGCGCGCGGGATCAGCGGTGAGGCTGAATGGCGTGATGTACTTACCAAAGATTTTGACTTCATTATGCAATTCTGGAATTCACCAAAACCAACCATTGCCGCAGCTCACGGCTATTGTATTGGCGGGGCTATGGAATTGCTAATGGCGTGCGATCTTGCCGTTGCTGGTGAAACAACTCGATTTGGAGAACCTGAAGTGCGCTTTGGTTCAGGCATTGTTGCCATGCTAGCTCCTTATGTCATTGGGCCAAAACAGGCAAAGGAATTGCTGCTAACTGGCAATGACAAAGTTACAGCAGACCGCTGTTATCAGATGGGCATCTTGAATCAAGTGGTTGCGGATGGAGCGGAGATGGAAGCCGCGCTGGAACTGGCAAACCAAATCGTCAACGCAGCGCCACGCTCAGTGCAGATGACCAAGGCTGCAATCCATCGTGCCTACGAATTGGCCGAAATGCGGACAGCCTTACGTGAGGCATTGGAAACCGACATTAAGATTGAAGCTGACGAGTCGCCAGAACGCGTTGAATTCAACCGCATCCGAAAAGATCAGGGCCTAAAGGCCGCGTTGGCATGGCGTAATACAAAAACAGCCGGTTAGATTTTCTTTGCTGCGCAAGACTTCTGGCGCCAACATACGCATTGTTAATCTGATCGCGTTTTACCACTAATCATCTGGGAAGCAATGAGTAAGCCGGATGATATGATGATTAATATCGTCGATATTGCCGCAATAGTTGGGTCAATTTGATCTCGAAGCGCTAAGAACATACTTCTAGTGATCGTAGAATTGTCACCCCCTGCAACAAACAATGAGATAATGATTTCGTCAAAAGAAGTTAGAAAAGAGATCAACCCTGCGGAGACCAGAGAAAATTTGATTTGTGGTAAGGTGATCTCAATAAAAGCCCTTGTTCGACTTGCGCCGAGTGAACGAGCTACCTTCTCTTGATTCATGTCGTAGTTCTTAAGCGCCGACAGCACAATAATCAAAACTAATGGCATGGCAACAAGTGAATGTCCAAGAACAAGTCCGGGAATACTATTCACCATGTTGAACTGAACATAAAAGTAGAACAGTCCTATTGCGACCAGGATAATTGGAACCATCATCGGTGAAATCATAATAGGGAACAGGATTGAACGGATGCGCGCGCTGCTGTTAGTCAGTCCATAGGCTGCAAGCGTCCCAATAGGCGTCGCAACAAAAATTGTCAGAACAGCCACTAACAATGAGGTGCGCGTTGCTGCCATCCAGTCGTTGAAACCATTTTCAACTTTCCATGAAAAAAAATAATTTTCATACCAGCGCAATGAAAGATTCTTTGGCGGAAACTCAAGGTACTGGCTATCAGAAAATGACATGGGAATGACAATCAGGGATGGCACAATCAGCAAAAAAAGTATGATTGAAGAAATCACATAAAGCCACAAACGGCTTCTCAGCTTGATTTGAGTGTCAGAGACCTGTCTGTCAAGGAAACCCATCTCTTATCTCCGCTGACCAAGCTGATCGAGAGAAACCAGTTTTGAAGCAATAAACAAAATGATCATCGTGACAACAAGGAGAACAACACCTAGCGCGCTTGCAGCACCCCAACTAAAATAGAGCTCTATATTACTCGAAATTTTCATTGCCGCCATTATCACACGGCCACCACCAAGCACTGCTGGTGTAACATAAAACCCAAGACACAGCACAAAGACAATTAATGACCCAGCTAATAGGCCAGGAATGCTCAGCGGGAAAAATACCGTCCAAAACGCGCGCACTGGCGTTGCGCCTAGGCTAGAAGCTGCCTTAACACAATGGCTGTCAATGGCGCGCATATTGGCGTAGAGGGGTAAGATCAAAAAAGGCAGCATGATATGGACCATGCCAATGAGTGTGCCTGATGTATTGTGAACAAATTTTATTGGCTCGGTTATGATCCCAAGGTCAATCGCAATGTTATTGATTAAGCCTTTTTTTTGCAACAACACTAGCCAAGCGTAGGTTCGAACTAAAAGGCTTGTCCAGAACGGTATCAAAACTCCAATCATACACAAGCTAGCCCATTTGCGCGAAATCTGTGACATAAAATAAGCCAGCGGATAGCCGAGCAAGATACAAAAGAAAGTAGTTAATAGGCTGATTTTGAAGGTGGTCAGAAATATTCGAAGATAAGCTTTTGAATTTATCATGCGTTCATAATTCTCGAATGAAAACGAACCATCCCTTCCAATAAAGGACAGGAAGAATAACCAGCCAATTGGAATTACAATCATCGCTCCAACCAAAACCAAATAGGGTACGGTTAGACCAAAAAAGGTATAATTTTCTCGCTTTTCTAATCGACTGAGCGACACCTCATTTATGTTGTGTTCAAGAACCGCCATGTGATTTTTCTACAAAATAACTGTCCACAATTTTCAATCCAAGAGTAACCCTGTCTCCAATGCCAGGCAACTCACTGAGAGTTGAACTACTATTTGGCAAGCGCATTCTCAGTGATTGTTCGCCATAGGTTTTAGGATCAAGCTTAATTACCATCAACTGACTTTCACCTTGAAAGATTGAGTCTTCAACCACTCCTTCAAAGTGATTAGCGTCGCGGGCCTTTTTACTAGCAATAAAAAGCTTTTCAGGTCGGATCACCAAAAGGAAGTCCCCGTCTTTACTCAACTTTTGATTACCTTTCAGTTTTGAGGAGCCAAGGCTTGCTATACCATTTTTTACCGTGGCTGAAAGCAAACTTGATTCACCAATAAAATCAGCAATGAAGGCGTTACTAGGGCTACGGTAGATTTGGTTTGGAGTGTCAAGTTGCTTGAGTTGTCCATCATTGATCACAGCAATCCTGTCCGACATGGTTAGAGCTTCTTTTTGGTCATGTGTCACATAAACTGTCGTAATATTTAATCGATCATGCAACTGCCTCAATTCGATCTGCATCTCCTCACGCAACTTCTTGTCAAGTGCCGAAAGTGGTTCGTCCATAAGTAGAATTTTAGGTTTAAAAACAATCGCTCGTGCCAGCGCAACACGCTGCCTTTGACCGCCAGATAATTCATCAACCTGGCGATGCCCAAGTCCATCTAACTTCACTGTGGCTAGAGCTTCTTCAACACTGATTTTGGTGTTTTCTTTGCTAACACCCCGCAACTTCTGAGGATAGCCAACATTCTGTTCAACATTCATATGTGGAAAAAGAGCATAGTTCTGGAATACCATTCCAATGCCCCGGAGGTGTGGAGGCTTTAAAACAACCTCCTCATCACCAAATTTCACACTGCCATAATCAGGGTTGATAAAACCAGCAAGGACCATCAGGAGAGTTGTCTTTCCCGAGCCAGATGGCCCAAGCAATGTGAGGAACTCTCCGGAGGTTACGTCAAGACTAACATCCCGTAGTGCGTAAAAATCGCCATAAGTTTTAGTCACATTGTGAATGGATATATTAAGTGCATTGTTTGCCATGAATTAATGTACCAAAAGTATCTAAAAATTAGTTTTGGAGGGCGGATTCTCCCTCCAAAACATTGGTTTTATTCGGTCATCATTTCTGTATACATTTCAGCGGCAATGGTTCTCCACTTAGCGTACCATTCAGTCTTCAATGTCATCTGATGCTTAGCATTGTCAGGATGAGATGGCATCTGCCGTGCGCGCGAATCTTCCATTAACCCGAGCTCATAGACCTTCTTATTAGTTGGTCCATAAGTGATGTATTTAGCAAACTCGGCCATATAATTTGGCTTCATCATCTCTGCAATATACTTCATCGCGAGATCCTTTTGTTTAGCACCTTTTGGAATGCCATAGCCTTCCCAGTCCATGATCCCAGTTTTCCAGTCGTAAGCAACTTTTGCACCGTCTTGCTTGGCAACATCAAAACGACCATTCCATCCCGTGGTCATGTCGACTTCGCCATCTTTCATCAACTGAGCATGCGACGCACCGGAGGTCCACCAAACTGCAATATGAGGTTTAATTGTACGTATCTTATCAAGTGCACGCTTGATACCCTCTTCACTGTCCAATACCTTATAGATATCTTCCTTTGGGACACCGTCAGCGAGTAAAGCAGTTTCCAGCTGGGCATCGACCTTGTTGCGCATGGCGCGTGTTCCTGGGAACTTTTTTACGTCATAGAAATCGGCCCAAGTGCGTGGCCCATTATCACCGTAGGTGTCGGTATTCCATGCAGCAACAACTGAGAAAATATCGGCTCCCGCGCAATAATCACTGTACATGCCAGGCAAATGGTTGCTGACATCAATTACAGAATAATCAAGTTTTTCTAAGACGCCTTCTTTACCCCCTGATGCACAGCCACCAGCGCCACTTGAGAAAATATCAAATTTATCGGCACCAGACTTAACCATTAATTTGACATCAGAAATACCACCATAAGTGTCTTCTTTTACAGTAATGCCCATGGCTTTTGCTGCAGGCTGAAAAATACCGACGGACTGGCCCTTTTGGTACGCACCGCCCCAAGAAACAATTCGAAGTGTATCTTCAGCAAGACTTGCTGTAGATAAGCTGGCCACCCCTAACGTAGCGGCGACGAAAGCAAACTTCCTGTATATTAAAAAAGGTTTCATAATTTTCTCCCAAAAAATTGTCATTTTGTAAATGCTAACAACATATTTTATCATTAGCCAAGGTTTCATTTGACTGGTTGGGTAAAAAAAGAGCTTTAATCTAATTTGTAATTAATATTGACCTTGACGAGGGTAAGCATGTCGAAATTTGGCAATGAAGCGTCATTACAAAGTAAATCCACTGATGGAAATGTATATTGGCTTGATGGCTTAGCCCCTCTCACCTCAACAAAGGCGGGACCTCTTAGGTCAGTTGACGTTGCAGTGATTGGATCTGGTTATACAGGACTGCATGCGGCCATCGTTACCGCACGTGCTGGACGCAGCACGCAAGTGATAGACAAACACATGCCAGGATGGGGCTGCAGCACACGAAATGGCGGGCAGATAAGTTCCAGCATTAAACCAACGCTTGCCGCCCTGACCCGCAAGTATGGGGCAAATCACGCGATGGCTATTCGAGATGAAGGCTATAAATCGTTGGATTGGATTGACAATTTTATCACCACAGAAAACATCGACTGCCATTATAAGAAATGCGGCAGATTCCACGCTGCGCATACACCTACGCATTTTGATGAGCTTGTTCGCGATACACAAAAGCTTGGCAGGGAAGAAGGGGTAGAATTTAAGATTGTCCCGAGGAATGAACAACATAAGGAACTTGGAACAGATTCTTATTTTGGTGGCGTTATGTTAACAAATCACGCCTCTCTGGACCCTGCAAAATATTATTTAGGCCTACTAAGTAAGGCTAAGTTAGCTGGGGCTCAAATCACTGGCGGTTGCCCAGCGCAAGATATCCAAAAAGACGGCGAGGCTTTTATCGTTACAACGCCAAAAGGTGAAATTAGGGCAAAGAATATCATCATCGCCACAAATGGCTATACAACAAATCTTGTCCCTTGGGTTCGACGCCGTATCATTCCCATCGGGACCTATATGATTGCAACCGAGCCTGTCCCAAAAGCGTTAATGGACAAGCTGTTTCCAACTGACCGCGTGGTTAGTGATACCTGCAAGGTGATTTATTATTATCGTCCATCACCCGATCGGTCCCGGGTGTTGTTTGGCGGGCGGGTATCAGCCGATGAGACAAATCCAACCCTAAGTGGGCCAAAGCTAAAAAATGACATGTGTCGGATTTTCCCCGAACTTGCCAATTATGATTACACGCATTCATGGACAGGAACCGTTGCGTTTACTTTTGATACACTTCCGCATCTTGGGTCCCATAATGGTATCTATTACGCTATGGGATATTGTGGCTCCGGCATTGGATTGTCCAGCTATCTTGGCAACCGTCTTGGCCAACAACTGATTGGAAACCCAGAGGGGGCCACCACATTTGACAGTTTGCGTTTTCAGACCCGCCCATTATATTTTGGCAAGCCGTGGTTCCTGCCTTCAATTGTTCGTTGGTATCGTTTTCGCGACAAAATACAGATTAAACGTGCCATCCCGCGATCAAAGACGATATCAGATTTATAGAGTGTTTAAAAAGGGAGCCTCTCTGCACGACTCTTTTTTGTGTTAAGGTTTTTATTGGAAGCATTGAAAAAAACGAACAATAATCATCCAACAAAAAAGTTGATCGCTGCGGCCAAGGCAAAAGATCAAACGGCTGTTGTGGCAGGTTTTAAAGCAGTGGCATCATCATGCAAAAGTTGCCACGAATCTTACAAATTGGATTAGAAGCATGTTTGTATTTTTTCGTTTTTTCATTTTCTTCATTTTTGGACTATCGGCCACTTCATATACGATTGCAGCCGAAATGATTGAATTGAAACCCAACGACGCTGTTTATGTGAAAATGGGTAAAACAGTTTACATGGAACAGTGTGCTAGTTGTCATGGTATCAATCTAGAGGGTCAAGATGGCTGGCGTGACACGAAAGTTGATGGTATGCGTCTTGCGCCGCCTCATGATAAATCTGGTCACACATGGCATCATGCGGATGAGGTGCTCTTTAAACTCACCAAATACGGTTTTAAGGCAATGATAAGTGAAGATTATGAAGTAAGTATGCCGGTCTACGATGGCATTATTAAAGATCATGAAATTGTTGCTGTGCTATCGTACATCAAGTCTACATGGCCCGCTGACATCACAGAAATCCATGACAGATGAAAATATCATGACATATTTCACCAGCCAAACCCATTTATAGCTTACTACAGGTATATATCAATATTTACTACATTCAAATCGTGCGTATTACGTGTGAATCTGGCGAATTGGTGAGTTTCAGAGAAAATTGTGTCGATTTTTAAAAATTTTAGCCAATTTATAATTGGCTTTGTTATTGAAAATTTATCATATAACTAGTCTATAGTTACATATCGAGATTCAAACATAAATTCCCCCAAAGTTTTTTGCAGTATCAAACTGTTATCAATAAAAAAGCAATTCATATATGAATGTTGCGCAAACACTCTAATTGTCCAAAAAAAGT
>CAJYBL010000008.1 GCA_913064995.1 uncultured Alphaproteobacteria bacterium | reverse complement strand
GCGCGCTGCGAAAATGACTGCAGCAAATGGTTCAGGTTCATTGACTGCCTTGCCGGTGATTGAAACCCAAGGCGGTGACGTGTCAGCCTTTATTCCAACCAACGTGATTTCGATTACCGATGGTCAAATCTTCCTTGAAACTGAATTGTTCTACAAAGGTATTCGTCCTGCGGTGAACGTGGGTTTGTCAGTGAGCCGTGTTGGTTCAGCAGCGCAGATCAAGGCAATGAAACAGGTTGCCGGTAGCATCAAGTTGGAATTGGCACAATATCGTGAGATGGCCGCTTTTGCACAGTTTGCATCAGACATGGACGCATCGACACGGGCATTGCTTGAGCGCGGTGCACGCCTGACTGAATTGCTGAAGCAGGCACAATATAGCCCAATGCTTGTCGAAGAGCAGGTTGCGGTTATTTTCGCCGGTGTGAAAGGCTTTCTTGATAAGATTGCGGTGACTAATATCGGCCGTTTCGAAGAGGGTCTTCTTGATCATCTTCGCAGCAATAATCAGGACGTTCTTGACACGATCCGTGATGAAAAAGCGCTGTCAGATGCCACATCTGACAAATTGTCAAAAGCCATTGAGGCATTTGGAAAAAGCTTTTCGTAAATGGTGAAGGCATTTGTGGGGCTGTCGCACTGCAAAATGGAGTTTAGTAAATGGCATCATTGAAGGATTTGAAGACGCGTATTAACAGCGTCAAGTCCACGCAGAAAATCACCGCTGCCATGAAAATGGTGGCAGCGGCGAAATTGCGGCGGGCGCAAGAAGCAGCCGAAGCTGGCCGGCCTTATGCCGACCGGATGCGCGGTGTGATTGCCAATCTTGCTGCCAAAGCTGATGCCAGCTCGGCACCCGCTTTACTTGTCGGAAATGGAAAATCAACAACGCATTTGTTGGTTGTTGTTTCGGCAGATCGCGGTCTTTGTGGTGGTTTTAACGGGTCGATCACCCGCCAAACCCGTACCGAAGTTGCGCGGCTTCAAGGTGAAGGCAAAACCGTCAAGCTGTTGATGGTTGGCCGGAAATCTGCTGATGCGCTTCGCCGTGAGTTTGGCGACATTTACATTGCCAGCCTCGAAGGGATTCAAGGCACCTCGGTTGCGTTTGCAGATGCGGCTGATCTTGGCGAAACAGTTCGCAGCGGTTTTGAAAATGGTGATTTTGATGTCTGCACCATGATCTATAATAAATTCGTCAATGCCATCACCCAAGAGGTCAAACTGACCCAGCTGATTCCAGCTGAAGTTGGCGATGCTGGCGGCGATGACGCTGGTTCAAATTATGATTATGAGCCAGAAGAAGACGAATTGCTGGCAAGCCTGTTGCCACGCATCATTTCAACCCAGATTTACAGTGCCTTGCTCGAATCATCTGCGGCCGAACTTGCCGCGCGGATGACAGCAATGGATAACGCCACGCGGAATGCTGGTGACATGATTGATCGTCTGACATTGGTGTTCAACAGAACACGTCAAGCGGCGATTACGAATGAACTTATCGAAATTATTTCAGGTGCTGAAGCTCTTTAAATTCGGCAGCTGAGCAAATAAACGAACAGGGCAATGATGCCCACAATTAAAACGGTTCTAGCCCGGAGTAAGAAGACCATGGCAAATAAAGCAATTGGTAAAATCAGTCAGGTTATTGGCGCGGTTGTTGACGTTCAGTTTGACGGTGAACTCCCTGCCATTCTAAACGCCCTTGAGGTCAGCAATAATGGCCAGCGGCTTGTGCTTGAAGTTGCACAGCATCTTGGTGAGTCAGCCGTTCGTACCATCGCGATGGACTCGACTGAAGGTTTGGTTCGTGGCGCCGAAGCTGTTGATACTGGCGCACCAATCACGGTTCCTGTCGGGCCTGAAACCCTTGGCCGTATCTTGAATGTTATTGGCGAGCCTGTTGATGAAGGCAAGCCGGTTAAATCAAAGAAATATTACCCAATTCACCGCGCCGCACCGGATTACGTTGATCAGTCAACCGAAGCTGAAATTCTGGTAACAGGCATTAAGGTTGTCGATCTTCTAGCCCCTTATGCCAAAGGTGGTAAGATTGGCTTGTTTGGTGGTGCTGGTGTTGGTAAAACCGTTTTGATCATGGAATTGATCAACAACGTTGCCAAGGCGCATGGTGGTTATTCCGTGTTTGCTGGTGTTGGTGAGCGTACGCGTGAAGGCAACGACCTCTATCATGAGATGGTTGAATCAGGCGTTATCAAAACTGACGGCCCCGGTTCAAAAGCCGCGCTTGTTTACGGACAGATGAATGAGCCTCCAGGTGCGCGTTCACGTGTTGCCTTGACCGGGTTGACGCTGGCCGAATATTTCCGTGACGAAGAAGGTCAGGATGTTCTTTTCTTCGTTGATAACATCTTCCGCTTTACACAGGCTGGTTCAGAAGTGTCTGCGCTTCTTGGCCGTATCCCATCTGCAGTGGGTTATCAGCCAACATTGGCAACCGACATGGGCGCCCTGCAAGAGCGGATCACAACAACAAATAAAGGCTCAATCACCTCGGTTCAGGCGATTTATGTTCCTGCCGATGACTTGACCGATCCGGCACCGGCAGCATCATTTGCCCACCTTGATGCCACCACTGTTTTGTCACGTCAGATTGCTGAGCTTGGAATTTATCCTGCGGTTGACCCGCTTGATTCATCATCACGCATGCTTGATCCGCGGATTGTTGGTGAGCATCACTACAATATCGCGCGTGAAGTTCAAGAAGTGTTGCAGCAATATAAGTCACTTCAGGACATCATCGCCATTCTTGGTATGGATGAATTGTCAGAAGAAGATAAGCTGACTGTGGCGCGCGCCCGGAAAATTCAGCGCTTCTTGTCACAGCCATTCCATGTTGCCGAAGTCTTTACCGGCGCACCTGGCAAGCTTGTCAGTCTCGAAGATACAATCGCTGGCTTTGAAGGCATCTTGAAGGGCGAATATGACCATCTACCAGAAGCTGCCTTCTATCTTGTTGGCACGATTGAAGAGGCCATCGAAAAAGGCAAGAAACTCACTCAGGACGCTGCCTAACGGCATCACCCCTGTTCGATCCAGCATAAGGATGCGCTAGCATGGCTGAAACGACACAATTGGAACTGGTAACACCAGCTCGCATCATGGCTCAGAAATCTGTGCAGATGGTTGTTGCACCGGGCGTTGAAGGTCTGTTTGGTGTATTGCCACGGCACGCACCATTGCTTGCTGATCTGACACGCGGCATCGTCGAAGTGCATGAAGATGGCAAAGTCACTGATCGCTTTATGATTGACGGTGGCCTTGCTGATGTATCGGGCGAGTCGGTGACGATTCTCGCCGAACGTGCCATCGATCTTGGCAGTGCTGATGCGGCAACGTTGAAAGAAAAAGCGGCCAATGCAAATGAGGCGGAAGCTGCGTTTTTGAATGCGGTGATTGAAGCGCTCTAGCCTTTATTCATCGAATAAAAAACAGGGCTGCCAAAATCGTGGCGGCCCTTTTTTATGGTTTGTTTGTGTCATAGCGGTGGCTAGACGAAACTGGAAAAGGCCTTTAGCACATCGTCATAGACATCGCGTTTGAATGGCACCGCCAGATTAACTAATTCACGCGGTTCGAGCCAGCGCCATTCGCAAAATTCGGGTTCGGCGGTGTTGATGTTTATGTCTTCATCCTTGCCGGTAAAGCGAAGCGCCATCCATTTTTGTTTCTGACCCTTATATTGGCCATGCCATAGCCGGTCGGCAAGCGGCAGCGGAATATCGTAATAAAGCCACGCATCATGCTCGCACAGCAATTCAGCCGAAGATGTGCCAATTTCCTCGCCCATTTCGCGCATACAGGCATCAATTACCGTTTCACCTGGATCGATTCCGCCCTGGGGCATTTGCCATGCTTCGGCGCGGCCGTCGATGCGGCGACCCCCAAAAACTTGTTTGGTGCCATTGATTAAAAAGATGCCGACGCATGGCCGGTAGGGCCGTTCATCATAGGGAATGTCACGCATAATTATGATCCAGATTTCACATCAGTAAAAATAGAGACACCGCGGATTAAATCAAGTGCACGCGCAAGCTGATAATCAATCTTTGATTGATCAGCGGCTGGCGTAACATTGGCTTTTTCAGCATCGGCTGGTTCACCTGCTTTACCATCTTTGGCATTATCAAGAGCGCCTTTCAAATCTTCTTCGCGCGTATCACCGCCATCCAAAGTTTCAATTCGTGCCAATGCCACCTCGATATCAGGGCTGATTCCTGTGGCCTGAATTGAAACGCCTGATGGGGTGTAATAACGCGCTGTGGTCAGACGCATGGCGCTATTGCCCGAAACCGGAATCACGGTTTGCACCGAACCCTTGCCAAATGAACGCGTGCCAAGAAGAACCGCACGGCGATGATCTTTTAACGCCCCAGCAACGATTTCAGATGCTGATGCCGATCCTGAATTGATCAGCACCACAAGGGGAAGGCCGTTGGCAATATCCCCCGGCCGGGCATAGGCACGGCTGGCATTTTCGGCGTGGCGGCCGCGTGTTGAGACGATTTCGCCCTTTTCGAGAAACGCATCACTTACCGAAATGGCTTCATTCAGCAAACCACCTGGATTGTTGCGTAAATCCAGAACAAAGCCTTTCAAATCTTGGCCATGTTCACGGAACATTTTGTCAATTTCTTTGGTCAGGCCGGGTGTGGTCTGTTCAGAAAAAGTGGTGATCCGTAAATAGCCAATACCGTCAAACATTTTGGCGCGTACCGAGCGGATTTTGATCGTGTCGCGTTTGAGGCTGACGTCAAATGGGTCTTTGGCACCGCGTTTAATCGTAACCGTAACGCTTGATCCAACTTCGCCGCGCAACCGGTCAACTGCATCGCTTAGGGTCATGCCCCGGATCGGTTCATCATTAACGGCGATGATCAAATCTTCGGGCTGTAATCCGGCTTTGGCGGCTGGCGTGTCATCAATTGGCGACACGATCTTGATCACACCATCTTCCATGGTGATTTCAATCCCAAGCCCGCCAAATTTGCCTTTGGTCTGGACCTGCATATCGCTGAAATGATCATTATTTAAAAATGACGAATGGGGATCAAGCGAGGTCAGCATGCCATTGATGGCCGCTTCGACAAGATCTTTTTCGTCAACTTCATCAACATAGCTCTCGCGAACGCGCTGAAAGATATCGCCAAAAAGCCCAAGCTGGCGATAAACCGCATCATTCTTGCCTGATTGGGCAATTGTCAGGGTGGGGATGGCCAAGCCTGCAATCACCGCACCACAAATAAATGGCAAGGCTGCATAACGCATACGGCGCCCCTGCGTTGAGAGAAAGCTGACGATTTGCATTTATGACTGCTCCTAATATCCTGTAAACATATTTTACCCGAAACCATATTCACCGAGTTAGCGTGAATAACCCTTTGCTATCTTCTTATATCACGGCTTATTTACCGTGCCAGTCAATGCCGTTGCATACAACCCCAACCAATCCGATCGTTTCCAAAGATCACACAAGATCATGGCAAGATTGCGTTATGACCAAATGAGCTTATGGCTTTTTGGGGGATAAAAGACAGTTCCCGGTCATTAATGCAGGCTTGGCAATGCCCATCATGGCAAGCAAGCTTGGCGCAAGATCGGCAAGCCGACCATTGGCAATATGTGTGTTGGCATGACCATTAACCAAAATCAATGGCACAAGATTGGTGGTATGGGCGGTATGGGGTGATTCGGCCGTGCGATCCCACATTAATTCGCAATTGCCATGATCGGCGGTTAGCAGCATTTGCCCGCCAGAATCCCCAAGCGCCTCAACCAATTGACCAACACAGTGATCAACGGTTTCAACCGCGCGAATGGCAGCGTCAAGATCACCTGTATGACCAACCAT
The DNA here is from genome assembly GCA_913064995.1 of uncultured Alphaproteobacteria bacterium. Taxonomy (GTDB): domain Bacteria; phylum Pseudomonadota; class Alphaproteobacteria; order Puniceispirillales; family Puniceispirillaceae; genus UBA3439. Next base: position 19,009 of record CAJYBL010000008.1, on the reverse strand, counting down.
GTCAGGATTGGCAAAATTGATAATCAACAGATCGTGAGCCCTGGCATGAAGGCTAGTGAGGGCGGTTTGCAAAACATCACGCGCGCTCATTTCGGGTTGCAGATCATAGGTTGCAACCGATGGTGAGGCGACCATTTCCCGGTCTTCGCCCGGTTGCAGCGCCTCTTCGCCACCATTAAAGAAAAAAGTCACATGCGGGTATTTTTCGGTTTCGGCAAGTCGTAGCTGGCGTTTGCCAGCACGCGCCACGACCTCGCCAAGCGTGTCATGCAATTCCAATGGCGGATAGAGTGTCACCATATGATCATCAAGCGATTTCGAATAGCTGGTCATGCCTGCCAAGCCAACAAATGTGACCGGCTGGGTGGTGCAGCCAGTGCTGGCCGGATCACAAAAACAATTTAACAGCTGGCGAGCGCGATCGGCGCGAAAATTCATCATCACGATGCCATCGCCATCGCGCATGCCCTGATAGCCGTCAATCACGGTTGGGGTGATGAATTCATCACCCTCGCCACGCCCATAGCCCGCCTCAAGCGCCGTTAGCGCATCAATGGCGAAGATTGGCGCGCGCGCGCCTGCTATGGCGTCATAGGCGGCCTGTGTGCGCTGCCAGCGGCGATCACGATCCATGGCGAAATAGCGGCCGATTAGGCTGGCGATAAAGGCACCTTTTGGCAAGGCGGCCACAAAATCGGGTAAATTCTGTTTTGCGGCTTGCGGTAATGTATCACGGCCATCGGTAAAACCATGCACAGCGACCGGAACGCCAGCCGCAACCAGCCCTGTTATGACAGCCAGAAAATGGTCTTGATGCGCATGCACGCCGCCCGGTGATAAAAGCCCCATGACATGCGCCGTGCCGCCCGATGCCTGCAGCTTTGCCGCAAGCGCGATAAGATCGGGATGCGCTGCCAGCAACCCATCTTTGACCGCAGCATTCAGGCGCGGCAAATCCTGCATCACCACGCGGCCTGCACCAATATTCATATGCCCAACTTCGGAATTGCCAACCTGTCCATCAGGCAAGCCAACATCAACGCCAGATGCGGCAAGAAAGCTATGTGGCTGGTTTGCCATCAGCGCGTCAAACACTGGCGTTTCCGCAAGCGCAACGGCGTTATGTTCGGGCTCGGCACGATGACCCCAGCCATCCATGATGCACAGGACAACCGGGCCGTGCGAGGGGTGATAAGTGACCATGACGATCTTATAATCTCAGCATTGATCGATGTACAGTTAAACTATGCTGCCCCATGAACAGGGCGCTTTAACGTAAAACAAGCGTTTAAAGTAAACAGGGGTGCCACAATAATCAGGGCTGGCGCGGCGCCACGATGCGATGGAGAGCTGGTTAATCGCCACGATGATAGGGATGGCCTGCCAAAATCGAGCTTGCCCGATAAAGCTGTTCGGCAAGCATGGCTCGAAACAGCATATGTGGCCATGTGGCGCGGCCAAAGGAAATATTGCGTTCGGCCTTTTGGCGGATCATATCAGCATGGCCATCAGCCCCACCAATGGCAAAACAGGCTGCCGCAAAACCGCCATCACGCCATGTGCCGATCAAGGCGGCAAGATCTTCAGATGAATGATCCTTGCCGCGCGGGTCAAGAACCGCCAAGGCAGCGCCATCAGGCATGGCGCGCAACAGGCGGCTGGATTCATCATTGGTTCGTTTTTGGCCGGGGGGAAATTTGGATTCAACTTCAATAAGGCTGCCGCCTTGCGGCAAGCGCGATAACCAGCCTTGCGTTAGCGTATTTTCAGGTGAAGCGCGACCCTTACCAACGGCGAGAATAAACAGCTGCATTGATCGGCTCCGATTCGCCTTTTGCCATTTGGGCGATGCGTTTAGGCGTCGCTGCCAACCTTGACAATTTCGGCCGACATATCATCGACCCACATCCGCTCAAGCCCGTAAAAGTCACGCACTTCAGGACGGAAGATATGAACGATCACATCATTGGCATCAAGCAGTACCCAATCGGCTTGTCGCAGACCTTCAAGGCCGAGAATATCGACCTTTTCCTGCTTTAGCTTGAATTCAAGATGTTCTGCCATGGCGGCAACCTGCCGAGATGATGCCCCTGACGCAACAACCATATAATCGGCCATTGCGGATTTACCTTGTAACGGGATTGTCAGGATATTTTCGGCTTTGTCGTCGTCAAGAGAGGTTGTGATCAAACGAAGGATCTGGTCTGCGTTTAATGCAGTTTGCGCTTTAGAAATGGGTATCTCCTGTCAAAATGTTCAAGCCCCTTTATTGCGGGCCACGGTCGGATTTAGGCGTTTGCGCTTTGCGCTTGCTGCCTTATCTCCGTGGCCGAAGCCGCGTGACGTTGTCCAGCTATAAAGCACCAGCTCGGCAGTTTCAAAGATCGCATTGCAATGGCGTGGCGCATTTTTGCAACCTGATAACGCCGTCCTAGCAACCACCGACCAGCCGCTATAGCCCTCATAGAATAGCTTGGACGGTCGATAACGGCAATGGGTAGTAAGCGAATCATATCTTGGTGCCGGTGCCAGCGCGCAAATTGGTCCAGATTATCCGCACCCATGACCCAGATAAGACGCGCCAGCGGCATTGTTTTTTTTAAATAAACCAATGTTTTGTAGGTATAGTTTTGAGGCAGTCCAGCCTCGGGACTCAAAACCCGCAAAAACGGATAGGGCGCGGCAATTTTACGAGCATACGCCAGCCTTGTGGCAAGTGATTCCATGCCAGCGGTGCTTTTGAGTGGATTCTGCGGGCTGATAAGCCACCAGATTTGATCAAGATTCAAGGCACGATGCGCCTCAAGCGCAACATGAATATGGCCATCATGCGCTGGATTGAACGAACCGCCAAAAAGTCCAATTTTCAGGCTTGTCCGGCTGTGAAACAGCAACGGCATTTGATGATGATGGCTAGCTGCGTGTCTGGCCATTACCACGAACAACATATTTAAAGCTGGTTAATTGCGCCGCGCCAACAGGCCCACGCGCATGTAATCGCCCAGTGGCAATACCAATTTCGGCACCCATGCCAAATTCGCCGCCATCGGCAAATTGTGTCGAGGCGTTATGCATGACAATCGCGCTATCAACCTCGGCAAAAAACTGCGCTGCGGCATTGGCTGATTCGGTGATAATCGAATCGGTATGCGCCGATCCATATTTGGCAATATGGGCAATGGCCGATTCAATATCATCGACAATGGCAACCGATAGAATCGCATCCAGATATTCGGTGTAAAAATCGGTTTCGGTGGCAGGGGTCATCGCTGGCACAAGGTCACATGCTGCCGCATCACCGCGAAGTGCACAGCCAGCCGCCAAAAGATCATTGGCAATCGCGCCAAGAAGGTCTTTGGCAATGGCGGCATCAATAAGCAATGTTTCAGCCGCGCCGCAAATGCCGGTTCGCCGCATTTTGGCATTTACCGCAATCTGCCGCGCCTTATCCGGGTCGGCATCTGCATGGATATAAAGATGGCAAATGCCCTCAAGATGAGCAAAAACCGGAACACGCGCTTCGGTTTGAACGCGTTCGACAAGCGAGCGCCCACCGCGGGGAATCAGCACATCAATGCCGCCAACCGCGCCAAGCATGGCACCAACGGCCTGCCGGTCGGTTGTTGGCACCATCTGCACCGCATCACGCGGCAGGCCAGCCGCAGCAAGCCCATCACCCATAATGGCGGCAAGCAGGCTGCCGGTGAGCTGGCTATCACTGCCGCCGCGCAAAATGGCAGCATTGCCAGCGATAATACATAATCCAGCCGCATCAATTGTGACATTCGGCCGTGATTCGTAAATGATGCCAATCACACCAAGCGGCGTTGACACCCGCGCAATATCAAGCCCGTTTGGCTGTTGCCAGCGCGCCAGTTCATGGCCAATCGGGTCGGTGAGGCGAATCATCGCCTCAAGGCCGGTTGCCATCGCTTCAACGCGTTCGCCATTCAGCTTTAACCGGTCAATAAAGGCACCGCTGATGCCGCTTGCTTTGGCCGCGGCAACATCTTTGGCATTGACCTCAAGAATGGCGGCGGTTTGGGCGCGAATCTGATCGGCTGCGGCTTGCAGGGCGGCGCATCGTGACGCAAAATCACTTTTGCCAAGAACCGATTGCGCGGCGCGTGACCGTGTGACCATCGCCCCGATCAGGGTGGTGGCATCACTGATTTTGTCTAATTGCTGCGCCATATCTTTCCCACTTTTTAGCCTGCTTTTCGGCCTTATTTTTCAGCCTATATTTATCTAGCATGTGCTTTGCCCTAGCTGTCACTCATGACCAGATTATCGGCATGGATCATTTCATCACGTTCACGATAGCCTAGCACGGATTCGATTTCATTGCTTTTATGACCGCAAATAGCCATGGCGTCTTTGTGACCATAGCTTGACAAGCCATGCCCGATGACCAGACCGGCACTATCTTCGATCTCGATCAAATCGCCACGTTCGAATTGTCCACTAACAGCTATAACACCTGCTGGCAAAAGCGATCGTCCGGCGCGAAGCGCGCGTGCCGCCCCATCATCAATGCGGATTGTTCCTTTGGGGGTTAGCGCACCGGCAATCCATTGTTTGCGGGCGGTATGTGGGCTTAACGCTGCGGCAAAGATGGTGCATCTTGCCCCGGCTTCCAGCCGTGATAATGGTGCTGGGCTTTGTCCATTGCAGATAATCATCTGACAACCGGCCGTTGTGGCAATGCGCGCCGCCTCCAGCTTGGTTACCATGCCGCCCGAAGCATAGGCGGCATTGGCTGGCCCTGCCATTGCCATGATGTCAGGGGTGATTTGCGCAATCTTGCCAATATGGGTTGCGCTATTGTCGCCATTTGGATTAGCCGTATAAAGCCCATCAACATCCGATAGAAGAACCAGCGCATCAGCTCCAATCATCGCGGCAACACGCGCCGCCAATCGGTCATTATCGCCAAAGCGAATTTCCGCTGTGGCAACCGTGTCATTTTCATTGACCACCGGAACGGCATTGAGCTGTAAAAGCGCCATCATCGTGGTGCGGGCATTAAGATGTTTGCGTCTTGTTTCTGTATCATCAGGCGATAGCAGAATTTGCGCTGTTTGCACCTGATGCGCGCCAAGCGCGTCCATCCATGCATGCGCCAGCAACACTTGACCTGTTGCCGCTGCAGCCTGCTTTTCCTGCAATTTCAATTTATTATGATTTATTTTCAGCAACCGCCGTCCAAGCGCGATGGCCCCGCTTGATACCACCACAACATCTTTTCCAGCTGCCTTTAGCCGCGCAATATCGGTGGCGATACCGCGTAGCCAAGCTGTATTGATGGCGTTTTGATCTTCGTCAACAAGAAGGGATGATCCAACCTTGATAACGATGATTTTCGCATCATCGAAAATATGGTTTTGGGAAGCTGATGTTACGGTGACCATGGCACAGCCTCTTCGGGCTCCGCTTCTTTGGCCCGACTTGTTTCAATCACATTGATAAGCTGGCGAAGCATTGTTGTGACGCCGCTTCCGGTGACTGACGATAACGCCAGCACTTGCCCTGCGCCCGCTTCTTGCAAGGCAATGGCAAGATCGGCAGCGTAATCTTCTGGCGTTGCGTCCAATTTGGTCAGCCCGACAATTTCCGGCTTGTCATAAAGATCGCCGCCATAGGCTTTGAGTTCATTGCGAAGCATTTTCCATGCGGCAACAGGGTCTTCGCCAGTGGCATCAATCAGATGCAGCAAAATCCGGCAGCGTTCGACATGCCCCAAAAACCGGTGTCCAAGCCCCGCGCCTTCATGCGCGCCCTCGATCAGCCCCGGAATATCAGCCATGACAAATTCCTTGCCATCAATGCCAACAACGCCAAGATTGGGATGAAGCGTGGTAAAAGGATAATCGGCAATTTTGGGACGTGCTGCCGAAACCGTGCTTAGGAAGGTTGATTTTCCGGCGTTTGGCATGCCAAGAAGACCGGCATCGGCAATCAGTTTCAGCCGAAGCCAGACCCACATTTCCTGACCGTCTTCGCCAGGTTGTGATTTCCGTGGCGCACGATTGGTCGATGATTTGAAAAAGGCATTGCCCTTACCGCCAGTCCCGCCCTTGGCAAGAATGATGGTCTGCCCCTCATAGGTAAGGTCGGCGAGTACGGTTTGCTGATCATCCGATAGGACTTGTGTTCCAATCGGCAGTCGCATGATCACATCTTTGCCAGATGCACCGCTGCGGTCACGTCCAGCGCCCGGGCGACCCGATTCGGCCTTGAAATGCTGTTGATAGCGATAATCGATAAGCGTGTTCAGGCCATTCACCGCGATTGCCACAATATCGCCGCCGCGCCCGCCATCGCCGCCATCAGGCCCGCCCAAAGGCACATGCGCTTCGCGCCGAAAGCTAATTGCCCCCGGCCCGCCATGCCCTGAAAGGGTGTAGATTTTCGCCTGATCTAGAAATTTCATTACAATGGTTCCGATTTATCATTCGGGGGTTTGATGCGGCAATGTGATTAACGTTATTTGCCATGCCCATCATGGCGTTGCCGTGGCAATATGCGTCACCCGATAAATAAAAGGGGAATAACAATTGTCATCCCCCTTCAATCATTACACGGCTGCCGGAATAACCCGCTCCCCATGCATCATTTTGATGCCAAAGGCGCTATTCAGCAGCCTCGGCCATCGGCTCGACAGCCACAAACATCTTGCCACCTGATTTTTCACGGAAAGCAACTTTGCCTTCGATCAGTGCAAATAATGTGTGATCTTTGCCCATGCCGACATTTTGTCCGGGATTCACTTTGGTTCCGCGCTGGCGAACAATGATATTGCCAGCAAGAACGCTCTCGCCGCCAAATTTCTTTACACCAAGTCTGCGGCCAGCCGAGTCGCGACCGTTTCTGGAACTACCGCCCGCTTTTTTATGTGCCATTTTCTACCAACCTTCTATCTGTTCATAACCGTGATTGCGGCATCGTCTTTATCTAGTTTTTTGTTGCGGCTTTTTTTGCAGCTGGCTTTTTTGCAGCGGCGGCCTTAGGTGCAGCTTTTTTGGCAGCTGGCTTTTTCGTAGCAGCGGCCTTAGGTGCAGCTTTTTTGGCAGCTGGCTTTTTCGTAGCAGCGGCCTTAGGTGCAGCATTTTTCGCGGCTGCTGCTTTTTTCGGCGCAGCCTTGGCAGCAGGTTTTGCTGTTTTCAGGCTTTTTGCATCTTCGGCAATATCAACAATCTTCAGTAGGGTTAAGTCCTGACGATGGCCTTGGGTGCGCCGATGGTTTTTCCGGCGCTTGCGGCGGAAGATAATGATTTTTGGCCCGCGTGTCTGGCGGACAACCGTTGCGCTGACGCCAGCTCCATCAACAAGCGGTGTGCCAATCGTAACTTTGTCGCCATCGCCAAGCATGACGATGTCGTTCAAAATGATTTGTTCACCTTCTTCAGCGGACAGACGTTCCACCAGAATGGTGTCATCCTTTGAAACGCGATATTGTTTGCCACCGGTCTTCACCAAAGCGTACATGGCGATCTTCCTTACCTAAACAGTTTGGTGGCGAAAGACCCGCGATAGCCGCAAAAGTCTTTAGTCACCAGAATCATCTCTTCAGCTGTGGACGGGGTTTCCGGCCAGTCGCTTTTTCCCAACAATAGGACAGCGGCGCCCAAACAAACATGTGAAAGCGCGACAGCGGGCTGGAATATACGCTTTGAGGCCTCGCTGTCAAGTGTCCAGATGCTTTTGTTCCCCTTTTCTATCATGGTTTTACGCCGCGTCATTGTCTTGGTTTCGAGCGGGCTACGGCTGGTGGTGCTTGCAATGGCGATTGGCAGCCGGTTTCACCGCAACATCAACGGCCATATCGCTGCCGCCAGCTAGCCGCCGGCAAAGGGGCCATCGCGCCTCGGATCAAATGGATGCGGTGCCATTTCGAGATGCAGCCGTGAGCCGTCCCACGGATTTTGGGCAACAACATCCATATTTAATTCAATGCCAAGCCCGGGCGTCGTTGGCGGAATGATGTGACCATCTTCCCAGCAAAGCGGTTTGGTAAGCAAAGCGGCGTGGAACCCGTCCATTTTCTGGATTGATTCGAGAATCAGGAAATTGGGTATCGAGGCGGCAAGCTGGATATTGGCAGCGGCAACAACCGGCCCACAATAAAGATGCGGGGCAATCTGCGCATAGTAAGGCTCGGCAATGGCGGCAATCTTCTTGCCCTCTAAAATCCCACCAGCACGTCCAAGATTCGGCTGTAAAATGGCGGCTGCCCCGCATTGCAGGACGCGCGAAAACTCATATTTGCTGCAAAGCCGCTCGCCAGTGGCAACCGGAATTGAGGTGGCGCTTGCCACTTTGGCCATCGCTTCGGGCATATCAGGCGGTGTTGGCTCTTCAAACCATAACGGGTCAAAGGCTTCGAGACGTTTGGCAAGCCGGATCGCCCCGGCCGGGGTAAATTGGCCATGCGTGCCAAACAGTAGATCGGCGCGATCGCCAACCGCCGTCCGAATCTCGCGGCAGAAATCTTCCGACCGGCGAAGCGCGTCCAAATCTGGCTGGCGACCATCAAAAACACTGTAAGGGCCAGCCGGATCAAATTTCACAGCGGTAAAGCCATCACTGACATAACCAGCGGCGGCTTCGGCGCTGGCGCTGGCATCATTATAAAAGCTGGCTGCATCTTGATCGGCGCGCGGGTAAAGATAGGTATAGGTTCGCATTCGCTCATTCACCTTGCCCCCAAGAAGATCATAGACAGGCCGATCAAGCGCTTTGCCGACAATATCCCAGCAGGCCATTTCCAGCCCGCTGACAACGCCCTGCATGGAAAGGTCGGGTCGGTGCGAAAATCCCGATCCATGGGCGCGCCGCCAGAATCGTTCAATTTCGAATGGGTTTTGGTCTTCAAGATAACGGCAAAACACATCTGCCGCCATCGTCGACACTGTTTCGGGGGCAAAGCTGGCAGCATAGATTTCGCCATATCCGCGAATGCCGCAGGCGGTTTGCAAAACTACAAAAATGAAATAACGACCGCCAAAGCCCGGTGGCGGCGTTTTTACAATATGTGTTTCAATCGTTTGAAGTTTCATAACGCGAATCGCCAAGCCTGCTTTTTTACGGTGCCGAAACGCACCGTTTCAAAAGCATCTTATGGGTATGATTTGCAGGCAAGAAAAAACTTTTCTGATGCGCCGAAAATGAGGCACGCCAACTTAACGGAAAATACCAATAGCCAGCTTGATAGGGGCATGAATAGGGCTGGCTTGGCTGTCATGTGATGGATTTGTGCAAAGGCTGAACGGCGCGGCAGGTTCGTTCGTGATCTGCCCGGTTCAGGCGCGCTTCACTGGGGTGATGGTACCATCATGATGAATGCCAATAAAATCTGGCTTGATGGCACAATTTCGCCCGGCCCTAATTATCGGCTGTATCCTGCGCCAAAATTTGTTGATGATGGCGCGGGCTTTCTGGCGATAAAGGCCGAATCACGGCAAATAGGCACGGTGAAGACTTTTGAAAACTTTGCGCTGGACCTACCACCAGCCATTGATCTTGATGAATATGATGCGGTGGTAATATGGTGCGAAGCGTTCAAACAATTCATCACCGCGGCGCGACTGGAAAATTAGGCTGTTTGTCTCTATGCTCCGCCGATGATGGGATTTGCCCATCGTCATAAATCAGGTGCAAAGAGGATATCGCCGTGCTGGCTGAAATAAAGCAGGTCGAGATTGAGCATGTTAGGATTCCGGCCGCAGATGCGCTTGGCCTTGATGCAGTGATGGCAATCTATCAGGCTTTGCGGCCAATCATGCCAGTGGCGGGCAGGGATGGCGTATGCCAAACAGCGCCGCGGCTTATTGATATTTTGGATGAATTTGACGGGCTGGTGCTTGACGGCTATGGGGTCATCAATATTGGTGATGGCACTATTGAGGGAATTAAAACATTACTTGATGCGGCTGCCAGCAAAGCCAAGCCTGTGCTGGTTCTGACCAATGGCGGCAGTTTTTCAGCCGAACGCGCATTTGCGAAATATCAGGACTGGCAGCTTCCGATCAAGCGCGATGATGTTTTGTCCAGCCGTGATGCGCTTGTTGCCCAGCTTGCCGGATCGCTTGAAGCATCCTTGGCAACCGATGAAGTTATTGGTTGTTTTGGGCGGGTGATTGAACCGCTTGCTGGCAAAAATATTTTGATTTATGGCCGTGAAGATGATTTCTGGACCCGGGCCGATGCTTTTGTGTTTTTGGGGGCGATCGAATGGGGTGAGTCGGATCAGGCGGCTTTTGAGGCGGCGATGATGGCGCGTCCACGTCCGGTTCATATCGCCAATCCTGATGTCACCGCACCCCAGGCCAATGACCAATTTTCCGCCGAGCCGGGTTATTGGGCAGCCCGCATGATACAACAGGCGGCGATTCGCGCGATAGAAATTGATGTCAGATGGTATGGCAAACCCTATCAGCCCGCCTTTGATTTGGCGCTGGCGCGGATGGCAAGATTGCTTGACCAGCCGCTAAATCGTAAACGCATTGCCATGGTTGGTGATAGCTTACATACTGATATACTCGGGGGAAATGCCGCTGGCATGACAAGCGTTCTGGTCACTGATCATGGATTGTTTCGGTCACGCGCGGCATTGCCTTATTGTACGGCTTGCGACATTCGTCCTGATTGGGTGGTCAACAGCCTTTGAGGCGATTTGGATATTATGGAGTTGGGATGTGGACCGGCGGTTTATTTTACAAGGTTTGGAATGCCAAGCCTCGATTGGCATCTATGACGCCGAGCGTGCCAACAAGCAACGGATCAAAATTGACGCTGAAGTGCGGCTCCATCCGGCAACCGAGCCTATTGATGATAAGGTTGACAGCACATTGAATTACGACCTTATCCGCGAAACGATTTTAAACATTGTTTCGGCGCGTCATTATGATCTTCAAGAAACCTTGGCGCGAACCTTGTTTGATGCGTTACGGGCATTGGATGATGTGCAATCGGTTCGGATTCGAACAGCCAAACCTGATGCCTATAATGATTGTGAAACCATCGCCTATCAGCTGAGCAATCTCTAGCCGGATCTAGGCAAGCCGATCGAGCTTGGCCTTTAATTGGTCAAATTCATCGCGTATTAACTTTAGGTTATCTGTCGAGGTCACATGATTCGCCGTTGCCGTGCCATCGCCGCTGCTGCGGATGGCATCAAAACTGGCGCCAAGCGCGGCTTCGGCTTGACCTTGGTGATCAAGAAATGCATTCATCGAACGTTCTAGATAGCGCGATAAAATTGGTTCCATCTTGTCACCATAAAAGCGGATAAGCTGTTGCAAAACGCCAATGGGAAGCAATTTATGACCTTCAGATTCAATTTCGAGAATGATCTGTACTAAGGTGAAACGCGTCAGGTCTTGGCCATTTGTTGCGTCAACAACCCGAAAATCAAGGCTGTTTTTCACCATCAATTTTAAATCATCGATGGTGACGTATCGTGATGCGTTGGTGTCATAGAGGCGGCGATTCGCATATTTGCGGATGACCACTTGATTTGCGGCTTGTTTTGGCGTCATAAACATCTCGGAAATGGCATACTGCGATATTGCTAGCAAATGTTTTCCAAAGACGCAATGTTGCAGTGCAAAATAATTTTTTGCAATATATGCTTTAATTCCTGACAAATCAAATGCAATGCAGCAAAGGGGTCAAGACCGGATGTATGATGATATCGCCGAATTTAAACGGTTTTATCAAACTAAGCTTGGGCAAAGTGTTGCTGATCTCATTCGGCGTCAGCTTGACCTGTTCTGGCATGCCGGATCACCCTTGTCATTGGCCTTTTTGGGATATGCCCAGCCTTTTCTTGATCCTAAGCCGCCGATACCGCTTGGGCTTATGCCGGCGCGCCGGGGTGCGGCGTCTTGGCCAAATTCATCATCGGTTCGCAATTGCCTTGTCGATCCACTGAATCTTCCGCTTCCTGATGTTCACGTTGACCGTCTTTTGTTGGTTCATGCTTTGGAATTTGAACATGATCCCGGGCAATGTCTTGATGAATGCTGGCGGGTTCTTGATGGTGCCGGACGATTGCTGGTGATTGTGCCAAACCGAAGCGGGCTTTGGGCCAAGGCCGAACGCACGCCCTTTGGGCATGGTCGTCCCTATTCCGGCCGCCAACTTCGCCGATTATTGCAGGGACATGGGTTTATCCCGCGTCAAACTCGCCGAATTGCATTTATGCCACCTTTGGCGGGCCCGTTTTTCCAGCGTTTTGCGCCAGCGATTGAACGAATCGGCAGCCGCTGGTGGCCAGCGATGGGCGGCGTTCTTCTTGTCGAGGCTGATAAAATGCTCTATGCACCTTCGGGAAAGACAAGTAGACTGCAGCGCCGTGAAACCGCGGCTACGCCTGCCTTGGTGGGGCAATCTCGTGGGGTGTTGTCGCCAAAAATTTGAATCGCGGCTGTGGCCATATCTGGCTGTCAACCGCACAACATGGCCTTGATCGAAGGATATTGGTTTAGAAGGCTGGGAACATTGGGTATGAGTGAAGATCTGAACCAATTGCGAAGTGCCATCGATAATCTTGATAATGAGATTTTACAGGCCTTGGCCAAGCGTATGAAATTGTCTGATCAGGTGATTTCCGCCAAAAATGGCACCGCTGCCTTTCGCCCAGGCCGTGAGGCAACCTTGGTGCGCCAGCTTGTGATCAACAGCAAGGCCAATGGCCAAGATTTATCACCAGCGGTTATTCTGGGTGTGTGGCGACAGATTATGGCCGCCAGCCTTAGTCGGCAAAATGGCGATCTGGCCTTTGCCGTTCATGAAATGGTGATGCCTGCCGCCGCATGGCATGTGGGAAGCGCGCTTGTGTCAACAAGCTTTAACCAAATGACGCCGCTATTGGATGCAGTCGTCTCAGGGCAATGCCGTTACGGGTTGGTTCCTGCCAATCATGACATCGAGGCGCTTTTAGCCGCGCTGGATCAGCACCGACATCTTTCGATTATTGCCCGCACCCCGCTTTATGACATGCCATCATTGCATCCTGCCTATATTGTCGCCGATTACTTGCCAGACCCGTCTGGTGATGACATAAGCCTTTTTGCTGTGCCAGCGACAGATGGTTTTGCTCTGAAAATGATTGATGGCCATTATGGCAATGACGATGTTGTCGATCCGCCAGCCAACTTGCCGCCCGACGCCCGCCTTGTTGGGATCTATGCACGCTAGAATCCAGAAAAGCTTGGTGGTTGAACAGCAAAGACATGGAATGAAAGCAGAAGAATGACAGTGATTTACGACAAGGTAGCGGTGATCGGCATGGGGCTGATTGGTGCGTCGATTGCGCTTGCAACGCGGCGCGCCGGGCTTGCTAAAACGATTTTTGGCAGTGACCAATCGCCCGAAGTGGCGGCAGTGGCTGCGCGTCTCCAGCTTGTCGATTCATTCGAGGCTGATGCGGTGCATGCGGTTGCTGATGCCGATCTTGTCATTTTGGCGGTGCCGGTTGGCGCGGTTGGCGAAATCGCCGAACAGATTGTGCCACATATGAAATCGGGCGCGGTGCTAACCGACACCGGATCGACCAAAAGATCGGTTGTTCACGATGTTGGCCCCCATTTGCGCGATGATATTATCTGGTTGCCGTCGCATCCGCTTGCCGGGACCGAGCACTCAGGGCCGGGTGCTGGATTTGAATCACTTTTTGATGAACGCTATTGGGTTATCCTTCCGCTTGACGCTGATGAAGCCGATATTGTGCGGTTTGAATCCTTTATCACAGGCCTTGGTTCAGTAACCGAGCGAATGAGCGCTGATTATCATGACAAGGTGTTGGCGCTGACCTCGCATCTGCCGCATTTGATTGCCTATACGATTGTTGGCACTGCTGTTGATCTGGAAACACAGCTTAAAAATGATGTGATCCGCTTTTCGGCATCAGGATTTCGCGATTTTACCCGCATTGCCGCGTCTGATCCGGTGATGTGGCGTGATGTGTTTTTGAATAATGACACGGCAGTTCTTGAGATGCTGCAGCGTTTTTCCGAGGATCTTAGCTATCTTCAACGCGCTATTCGCTGGCAAGAGGGTGACAAGCTGGAAGAATTATTTTCGCGAACCCGCGAAATCCGGCGATCAATCATTGATGCTGGTCAGGATTAGATGGGCCATTGGCTCGGTTAGATATTTTGCATATTCGCGGGCTAAAAGCCGGATGATTGGCGGGGTTTTCCACCAGATATCCAGATCAAGGTCATCGGGGCTAACCGGCCAGTAAGACAGAGCAATATTGGACAATTTACGGGTGAAAATGGCTTTGGCGCGCGGCATATGATAATTCGCCGTTACTAATTGCAATGATCTGAACCCATTTGCCTGAGCCCATTTGCCTGCGGCAACCGCATTCCCTCTTGTATCGCCTGCCTGAAATTCCAGCGTGACGCAGCATTCAAGAAGGGCTGTTTCACGCGGGTTTAAATTCAACTCATCGGCAAGAACGGCTTTGCTGACCCCTTTCCCGACACCCGATACCAAAAGCGCTTTGCCGGCACCGCTTTGCAACAGGTTAAACCCGTCGGCAAGCCGTTGCTGGCCGCCGGTAATCACGACAATGCCGTCGGTGGAGGTGGCAACGAGGGCTGGTTTGGGAAGGGTAAGAATAAAATGCTGTAGGCCCGCCATAAATAAGGCGCATCCAAGAAGCAGGACGATCAATAGTGATTTTGCCGCCATCCTAGTCTGTGCCGATAAAACTGTTTTAAACCGCATCATAGGGCTATTGATAATATGATTTTGGTCGGAATGGCTAGCCAAATTCGCGCTTGGGATATTTTTGCAAAATCTCGTTTGCATTAGAAACAAATAAAAAAACGCTTAACCAATAGGCTGCTATGCTACTGATCTGTCAGTAATGCCAAACGATTTTCCGCGTCTATCGCCTTGGGCCGCATCCGGCAGGACAGTTTGTTCACTGAATGATTTGTGTTATATTCGAACATCGCGGCTTTTGACCAGTGGCGACCGGCAGGATATGCCAAACCTCGTTCCATGTGTTCCCAAGACTCGTTTGCCGGTGATGGCCGTTCTGATTTGCCCTAGGTTAATGACAACACTTATACAAAGCCGCGCATTCTAATCGCTTATTTCTATAAATTAATCTTGGGCTTCCACCGGATTGGTCTTTTCATATTGCCGCCAATCATTAAAGCTCGTTTTTTACGGCTTGATATTAACGCAGGTGCTAGGGCCGAAGTCAGCGTTATGCAGGTTTCACGGTTTATTTTTGACTAGGGATCAATCTTTTGTCGCCGCGGTAAAATCGGGAATTGACTCATCATTGATTATTTCAGCAATGGGTCTTGCGCCGCGCAATAGATACGCTTTGCCGTCAAGAACCATTACTTCGGCGGCGGGTGACCGGCTATTATAGCTTGACGCCATGACCGCGCCATAAGCACCAGCCGACATCACCGCCAATGCATCGCCATTTGTCAGATTGGGCATATCACGGTCAAGCCCAAGATAATCGCCGGTTTCGCAAACTGGTCCAACAATATCGGCTTTGCCGATTGATGGCTGTGGCGCGGCAATTGGCCAAATGGCGTGATGCGCCTCATATAAAGTTGGCCGCAACAGGTCATTCATCGCCGCATCGACAATGACAAACCGCTTATTATCGCCCTGTTTGACATAAATGACCTTGGTCACCAGAACGCCATTATTGGCAATGATGGCACGACCTGGCTCGAATCCAAAGGTAAAGCCCTGATCCTTGAAAAGACGTTCAACCAGCTTGCCATAGGCGGTGAAATCGGTGGGGGCAGCCATATTATAATCAACCCCGACGCCGCCGCCAAGATCAAGATTCGGCACTGGCATTCCGGCATTGCGCAATTCATTGGCAAGCGTCAAAAGCGCCGAGTACGCCGCTTCAAAAGGCGCTAGATTGCAAATTTGTGATCCGATATGAACGGCCAGACCGGCAGGCTGGATATGTGGGTCATCGCATAGAACCCGATAAAGGTCGCTTGCTTCGCGCTCGTTGGTTGAGATACCGAATTTAGTATCGCGCTGACCGGTTGAAATTTTGGCGTGGGTTCCCGGATTGACATCGACATTCACCCGCAACGCCACGGGTGCCAGAACACCCATATCGGCGGCAATGGCACTAATTGCGCTGACTTCGGGGACGGATTCTGCATTGATCTGGCCAATGCCACAAGCCAATGCTTGGCGGATATCATCATCGGTTTTGCCAACGCCGGAAAACACCACATCTGCCGGATCAATACCGGCGGCTTGCGCGCGAGCCAATTCACCCGAAGACACAATATCCATGCCGCCGCCAAGCCGCCCGATAAGCGCCAAAACCCCGAGCGTTGAATTGGCTTTCATGGCGAAATGTACCTTGCCAGATACCGGCGCAACTGCGGCTTGAAACTGGGTAAAGGCCTCGGTGATACCGCTGCCTGAATAGACATAAAGTGGCGATCCATAGCTTGCGGTAATATCGGCAAGGGACAGCCCGTCAACGCAAAGCTGTTGGCTGTCATCACGGTGAAAAGCGAACATAATGGCGGTTGCTCCTAAAGTGCCAAAGCTAGCCGGCGGGGGTTTCGTTCTGACTTGCGGCCGGAACTTCAGAGGGCCGATAAGGATCACCGCGCTTGCCACAGGCGGCAAGGCCAAGCGTTAGCATCAGGCCGATCAGGCTGCCAAGAATGAGTTTGCGTTGCATAGCGGCTCCTTTAACCGTGGTTTTCTTACCCTATTGAATGGCAAAACGTTGACGGGCATCGGCAATTCGTGCGCGCACTTCGTCAGGTGCGGTGCCGCCAAAGCTGGTTCGCGCTGCGGCCGCACTTGCCACCGACAGCAAGCCGATAATATCGGGTTTGATTTGTGGTTCAATGGCTTGTAAAGTTTCAAGGCTCATCTCTTCAAGATCAAGTCCTTTGGCTGCGGCTTCGGCAACAATGGCGCCGCTGGCATGGTGGGCTTCACGAAATGGCATGCCAAGCTCGCGAACCATATAATCAGCCAGATCAGTGGCTGTTGGGAAACCAGTTTTCAGCGCTGCCAGCATGGCATCTGGCTGTGGTGTCATATCGCGGATCATGCCAGTGGTTGCGGCAAGCGCGATGCCAAGCGCATCAGCCGCGTCAAACACCCCTTCTTTGTCTTCCTGCATATCTTTGCCATAGGCAAGCGGAAGCCCCTTTAACACGATAAGTAAACCGGTCAAGGCACCGATGATCCGCCCGGGCTTGGCGCGCACAAGTTCGGCAGCATCAGGGTTGCGCTTTTGCGGCATGATTGATGATCCGGTGGTAAAGGCATCTGACAAGGTGATAAAGCCAAACCGGTCGGATGACCAGATCACCAATTCTTCGGCAAAGCGTGATAGATGAACTGAGCAAATGGCTGCACTGGCCAGAAATTCCAGCGCGAAATCCCGATCCGAAACCGCATCCATGGCATTGGCAGCTGGCCGGTCAAAGCCAAGCGCGCTTGCGGTCATATGCCGGTCGGTTGGAAAGGAGGTGCCAGCAAGCGCCGCCGCGCCAAGCGGTGACTCATTCAACCGGCATCTGGCATCGGCAAACCGTCCACGATCACGCCCCAGCATTTCAACATAGGCCATGAGGTGAAATCCGAATGTGACCGGCTGGGCGGTTTGAAGATGGGTAAATCCGGGCATCAACAGATCGGCATGTGCTTCGGCCTTATCAAGAAGTGCGGCCTGCATATCGGCAAGGGCTTGATCAATTGAATCAAGCAGATCACGAACCCATAATTTGAAATCGGTTGCCACCTGATCATTACGTGACCGTGCGGTGTGAAGCCGCCTTGCTGGTTCGCCAATCAATTCGGCAAGCCGCGATTCGATGTTCATATGTATATCTTCAAGCGCTTCGGAAAACACAAAATCACCAGTCTCGATTTCACTGGCAATCTGATCAAGCCCGCCATGAATGGCTTCGCAATCATCATTGGAAATGATTTTCACCGCTGCAAGCATGCTGGCATGCGCTTTCGAGCCAGCAATGTCCTGACGATAAAGCCGCTTGTCATAGCCAATTGACGCATTGATATCTTGCATCAATTGCGATGGGCCGCTTGAGAATCGGCCACCCCAGATGCTAGACTTTGAATCGTCTTGCGATGTTTTATCGTTCTTCGCCATGTTCACATCCAACAGAGTGGGAAAATCCATTGTCTTATACGCGGCTTTCGTCAAATTTTCAGCCAAAAACCGCATCTTTATCGCGACGCCAGCTTTTCACCAGCATAACGGGGCTTTCGGCATTTATACTTTGGCCGGGTCTGGCCGAAGCAATGACCCCGCCAGAAGGCAAAGCCGCTCCATCAATGTCAACGATGGTTCTTGATGAAAATGACAAGGATTTTCGTCTTGAGTCATTGCAAGGTAGGCCGGTTTTGCTGAATTTCTGGGCAACATGGTGCCCGCCTTGTGTCGCCGAATTATCCGCATTGGACAATGCTGCCAAACAGCTTGGTGATGATGTGACTTTATTGCTGATTTCGGTTGATCGTGGCGGTCGTCAAAAGGCCCTGCCTTTTTTGCAGGATCGTGGCATTACCCGACCTTTGATGGGGTTTGATCCCAAGGCGGCGCTATCGCGCGAAATGGGGGTGCGGGGTTTGCCAACCAGCTTTTTGCTGAGCGCTGACCAAAGCCAAAGCTGGGTTTATGTTGGCCCGCGCGAGTGGGATTCGGCACTGATGATTGCGGAAATTCGCAATCTGCTTCGCCTTGCCAAGTCGTCACCAGCGCCATCACGCTATGATAACCAAGATCATTTGTTGGTGTGATTGGCAGTAAAAAGGCTGCACCGCAATGGCGCCTGATTTAGTCTATGTCCTGTCGGCTTGATTGGCCGTGCTATTAGCCAAGCTCTTTTTCAAGCGCCGGCACCGCATCGAAAAGGTCGGCCACTAGCCCGTAATCGGCAACTTGGAAAATCGGAGCCTCATCATCCTTGTTAATGGCGACAATCACCTTGCTGTCTTT
>CAJYBL010000007.1 GCA_913064995.1 uncultured Alphaproteobacteria bacterium | reverse complement strand
GGTTTCAATACCAGCTTTGGGTTACCTTCTTCGAAACTCTCAAAACGCAGACCCTCAATTTTGACCTGCGCAAACGCCAATCGATCTATTTGATTCGGAACCGACTGAGGATTAATAATTAACAATTCTGCAATCGATTTTATTTCGGCGATATCAATATCTTTGATGATCAAGCTGTCAGCCTTCCCATCAATATTTTCATTTTTGCTTAGATAACCTTTGAAGCTTATATTGCGGAATTCACCTGAGTATATATTGCCATCTTTCAACGATAAAAGAATGGTTTGTGAAGACAGCTTAACTGTCTCCCCAATTCTGACTGAAAAATCCTGGACTGTCGCTTTTTGGTCAAAAATGGTTGTTGTTACTGTTCCAATATCAACGGTGCTAGATGGCACGCTGGCTTCAAAATCTTTTTTGAAAGTCTCAATTGCAAGCCGCGCAGCCTCATTTGCCCTGAGATCCATAACGTAATAACCACCCGACAAGACGCCGAAAATCACGAAAGTACCAAGTCCAATTTTGGCTAAGATATTCAATGCAACCACCTTCCCTTTAACATCACAACAAAAGCCTAGCACAATCTTTCCATCACTGAAAAACCCCAACGGGAGGGGAAAAACCTTAGCTTTGTAATTATGCTTTCAAAACAAGAGAGGATAAGGATTAAAACTCAAGAAAAAGGGTTTTTTATAATAAAAATCAATATTCTAGATATCGATTGGATAGATGCTTTGCAAGCTCGCAAATGACAGCTTGGCTAGACCTTGCCAAGTGAGGCAATGTGGCTAAAGTCTAGGCAGCTTCACATTGGGACGGAACGATAGCTTGACTTATTTCACTGAGTTATTTGGCGCGGTTGGCGTTGTCACGCCATTCCTGTTTTACGCTATTGGTTTTATTGCGGTGCTAATCACTGCAGTTTCAAAATCCGGCTTTGGTGGCGCCGTTGCACTGGGCATTCCCTTGCTTATACTGGTTACATCACCCCGCGTTGCGTTGGCCGTCACGCTGCCAATTTTATTGATTATTGATATCTGGGTGGTGTTTTTTTCAAACAACAAAATCAATTATAAACTTCTTACTATCATGTTGATTTTTGGTTTATTGGGGCATGGTTTTGGCTGGTATTTTTTCGATTACATATCTAACGCTGCGCTTGTCACCTTTATTGGCAGCATGTCAGTGTTGACAGCTTTTTTATTTTTCAAAAAACGTTTCCTGCCCGTCAAAATAGACCTCGTCGCCATCCCACCTCTGCAAAACAGGCCAATCGCGCTTTGGAGCTGGGGCGGTTTTTGGTGCACACTTTCAGGCATTGCCAGCTTTATTTCAGTTTCAGGCGGCATTCCTTTGCAGATATTTCTATTATCTTGCAAGGTACCAAGGACTGTTTTTATCGGCTCAGCGGGTGCGTTTTTCTTCATATTGAATCTCACTAAAGTTCCTCTTTATTGGGAACTTGATATTTTGTCTAAATCGAGCCTCATTATCTCGCTATTACTTTTACCAGCTATCCCTATTGGGGTAATTCTGGGGCGTAAAATCAGTGACCTAATGACTGATCAGCAGTTTTATCTTCTGTTACATTTTCTTTTGGGTGTTGTTGGTTTACAACTTCTGGTGAGCGTTCATGCTTGATCAAAATTTTCATTTCACGAACCGCTTTTGGCATTCATCATTCACACCCAATCTCATTAACTAGGGGTCTGGACTTTGATTTTGTTACTCGGCAGACTAGATTGTTGTCGAACTTAGGTGCAATCAAATGATCCACAAACTCACCCTAATCTCTGTCTGTGCTTTTGAGATCACATTGATCTTTTTTGCAACAGCACATCCGGTCAGCAGCAATACATTTGAACCATTCGAAAATGGCGTTGGGATCCTCTGCAAAACCAAAGACTCAAAGGATAACAAAGAACCACTGTTCTTTTTGTTCGCTGAAGATCGCCAAAGCGTGACCCGCCTCAGATTTGAAACAAATCATATCCGTTTGAGCGAAACCCTTAGAACCGAGATCAGCGCAAATTCAATTTCGTGGCTTGACCGAGAGGGATTTTCAAACACGCGCTATCAGCTAAACCGCACAACATTGGAACTTTCAACCAACCCCGGCAAACGCACTTGCGAGGCAATGTCTGCAAAATCCCTCCAGAAAAATGCAGATAATTACTTATCATCCAACATGAGTGGCAATAAGATTTAACCCAAATTCATGATGTCAGTTTCGATTGATTGCGACAACAACGGGAACTTTGATTATGTCCAATGCCATTGGAGTTGATGCAGCAATGTCCCCAATTTACGTTCATCATGAGGTTAGCTGCGTACCAAGACATTGGTCAGACGTTGCCGAACAGGTTCAAAATTCCAGCTATTTCAAAAATTCTGATGGGCACGCGTCTCTCTATGGGATCTGGCGAAGCCAAATTGGTCTTCCACGAGATGTTTTAACAGTGATTTCTGTTTGGTCAGATATAAAAACCGCATCATTAAGATCAGACAATATTCTTAGCGGTTTAAAACTCATAAAAAGCCACACAACAAAGCTTCTTGCCCCAACATTACGCCCAAAAACGAGCGAACCACCGGTAAAACAGGGGAATTATGCATTTCGCTGGTTTGAGACCCCTAAAGATAATTACGACAAATTTTTACAGCTTTGCGAGGAGGCTTGGCCATCTTTTGAAAGCAGCTTTGACTCCCACGAGATTGAACTTTGGCGGCAACAACAGATTGAAAAAAATAGCGTATCAACCCTTCTGCTTACCCGAAGACCCGATTTATCAATGTGGGAGAGATCCAAAATACCAAAAACAATGGAAGAAAAAGCCACCCGCGAAAAGCTACGCCGCCGCTATGATTTATGCGATCATACAATCGTTTACACCACAACGCTGATAACAGCGCTTAACGCCAAGGACACTGTAAGCTGGAATTAATTACCGCGTCTTGAAAGCGAATGCATTCTGCTTTTTATTCGCAGGTCCGTGCTGGCATCCACCAAGTAGAAAGGGCTGGACCAAGGCTTTTCAGGCTATAAAACCCGACCAGCCTTGCCCAGCCCATTGATTGTCTACGCTTCATTTTTAAGGCTATTCAGCCGCCAGACTCAAAGGCTGACGGGTATCAGTGTAATATTCCACCGCAGCCCCAACACCTGAGCCAGCTTGGAACGGAATGCCTACATCGCGCATCGCCATTTCAACGCCACCCAATGCACGCAAAACCATCGTTTCATTCAGCCAACCCAAATGACCTATGCGGAAAACCTTGCCAGCCACTTTGCCAAGGCCGCCGCCAAGCGAAACGCCGTAATTGTGATAAGCCGCATTGATAACGTCATTAGCATCGTATTTTTCAGGAACTAAAATCGCTGTCACGGTATCTGAATGCCATTTTGGAGCTACTGCGCAATTTTGAAGCCCCCACGCATCAACCGCAGCCCGAACACCCGATGCTAATCGGTTGTGGCGTAAAACGACGTTCGACAAACCCTCACTGTGCAACATATCAATTGAAGCCCGCAATCCACGGAGTAGCGTTACCGCTGGCGTGTAAGGAAAATAGCCTTGATCGTTCATTTTCATCATGTCTTGAAAACTGAAATAACCCGTCGGCAAGCTTGATGTCGAACATGCATCTAAAGCCTTGCGGCTAACTCCAACAATGCAAAGCCCTGTTGGCATCATAAACCCCTTTTGCGATCCTGATACAACAACATCAACACCCCATTCTTCCATACGGAAATCAAGGCTTCCAACGGAACTGACACCGTCAACAAAAAGCAGTGCTGGATGGCCAAGATCGTCTAATATCTGACGAACAGCCCTTACATCACTGGTGACCCCCGTTGCGGTTTCATTATGGCAGACAAGAACAGCCTTGATTGCGTGCGCCTCATCATTCGAAAGCGCAGAATGATAATCTTCAAGCGGCACACCTTCGCCCCATGTAACATCAAAATTCTGTACATCAAGTCCAAAATCTCGGCACATGTTAACCCATAGCATTGAAAATTGTCCAAACGAAGAGGTTAGGACTTTATCGCCAGCAGTCAAAAGGTTGCTGATCGCAGCTTCCCAGCCGCCTGTTCCCGAACCAGGGAAAACGAAAACGCGTCCAGTTTCAGTCCGAAAGACCGTCTTCAGATCTGCGAAAAGTGGTAGCGTGAAATTTGGAAAATCAGGGGCGCGATGGTCTTCAAGCGGCACTTCCATTGCGCGCTGTACCTCATAGGGCATGTTTGTCGGGCCAGGTATAGCCAATGTTTTGTAGCCAATCATAACTTCCTCCGTGGTGTTGATGAATTAGCATTCAACAAAATTAATTTAATATCACGAAAAATGGTGTTATTGTGTATATAGTTTATTTAACAACTCTATTTTTTGTTAATTTGTTAATATACTGAATGGAGCCACCAAACTATGCAAAAAACATTTATTGGAACGCAATTACGCCAACTCCGACGGGAAAAAGGCCAAACACAGGCTGAAATGGGGCGCGTTCTTGGGGTAACCGCCGCCTATATTAACCTTTTGGAAAAAAACCAACGAAGCCTGTCAGTCTCAATTTTAATGGCCTTGGCAGATAACTACAACGTCGATTGGCGCGATGTTGTGATGGACAAAAGCGCAAATCTGCTATCTGACTTGCGCAACGCAATGCAGGATCCTCTATTTGCGGCAAGACAACCCGACCTCCAAGAAATGCGTGCCGCGGTCGACCATGCGCCATCTCTTGTCCAGAATTTCTTGAAACTTCATCAGAGCCATCGCACGGCAATGGATAATATTATGAAATTCGGCAATGAACGGATGCCAACGGAATTACTGACCGCCTCGCCAGAGGCAATCATTCACGATTTCTTTCGAGATCATTTCAATTATTTTGATGTTCTAGAACAAACAGCCGAAGCGCTGAGACAAGAAGAGCCAAGCCAGCCATATGAGATGCAAAGCACGCTTAAACAGCGGCTTTTTACCAAGCATGGCATCATTGTTGAGACACAGTCTGTTGAAAAAATGAGAGACTCACTTCGTATTTTTGATGCTGAGGCTGGCATTATCAAACTTTCGGAAGCCTTGGACTATCAAAACCGCACATTTCAACTCGCTCATATTCTTTGTTTCGTTGAGTCAGAAAATATCTTAAATGACATCACATCTGACAGTAATTTCGAATCACAACGTGCCGTTGCCCGGTGTCATGTTGAACTTGCAAACTATTTCGCAGCGGCTCTATTAATGCCTTATGATTCTTTTCACGCAATGGCGGAACAAAGCAAATATGACATTGACCGAATGGCCTCGGCCTTTGCCGTTTCATTCGAACAGGTCTGTCAGCGTTTGACCACCTTGCAACGCGAGACCAAACGGGGGGTTCCTTTTTTCTTTCTGCGGGTTGATAAGGCGGGCAATGTCACGAAACGCTTTAACGCCACAAGCTTTAACATTGCGGAACATGGAGGATCATGCCCCGTTTGGAACCTACACACGGCGTTTCGGACGCCCGGTGTTATTCTACCGCAATATGTGGAACTAACCGATGGGGAAAGATTTTTCACCCTAGCACGAACCACTGAACGCCCTGTTTTCTCAATGCAGACCCAAGATAGGCGACTAGCGATATCCCTTGGCTGCGATGTCAAACATGCGGGCAAGTTAATATACTCATCGGCCTTTCCAAAGCCAGCCAATGACGCATTCAGCAAGATTGGCATAAACTGTCATCTGTGCCTAAGGCATAACTGCTCACAGCGGGCGCATGACCCATTATTCACTGAACTCAACACCGATACGACAAAACGTGGTGAAACCCGCTATGAGAGTTAATTTTGCAGGATTTAGATACTGACTTAAGCAAGATGTTTGATCATCTTTTTTGCAAACCGCAACATTGCGCCCGAACCGGCAAGCCAAGCCGAGCCATAAAGACCACTTTTACGCTTTTATCACCATAAGCCGATATTTCATGCTATTTTGCCAACAGCAAAGCACCATCGCATGACACCCCACGGCCGCAGGATACAGATTTGTCAAAAGATTATGACATCAACGAGGTGATTGAGATGGCCTTGTCCGACCATACCAGCTTTGACGATATCAAACAGCTATATGGGCTTAGCTCGGATGACGTAAAGCTCATCATGCGCCAGAACCTGAAACGTGGCAGCTATGAAGTCTGGCGGCGGCGTGTTCGTAAATTTTCAGACCGGCGCGAACATTATAAATAGCCCACACTGGTTCAAAAACGGTAAAGCTGCTTGGAAGCCTAATCTAGGCGTCCATCTTTGTAGGCTAGCCACAACTCATGCAACATTTCTTCAGCTTCTTCGTTCGACAGGAATTGGGGCTTTTCCTCGAAACCACTAAAGACCTTTCCAACAAATTCCTCAGCGGAATTTGAGCTTGGCAAAAACATCTCTGCCTTATGCAAAAAAATATGCAGATCAGTTGCCCATTTTTTTACTTCCTGATTTAAAATCATCATACCTCCCAATTTAGACTTAATTTGTTATGCAAACTTGCGCATGATTAAGCGGCAAATCAATGTTTGCTGTCAAGAATTCCAAGCTTTACGCCATAATCAACCGCGATGCCGTAATCTGGGTCATCGTCACTATCGACGATCAACTGCCCCGATTTGGATAACAACCGGTGACAATCGCGGGTAAGATGGCGCAGCAATAGCGTCTTTCCGGCAGCATCATATTTTGCCGCAATATCTTCGATGGCCTGTAACGCCGATTGGTCAACAACGCGCGATGCCGAGAAATCAATAATCACCTTATCAGGGTCATTTTTAATATCGAATAATTCATGAAAACTTGTTATCGATCCAAAAAATAGCGGGCCTTGGATATCATAGACCAAAGCGCCCGCTTCGCGTACCGATGGGCGGGTCGATGCATCAATGCGCTTGGCAGCGTTCCATGCATAAACCAGAGCCGACATAATCACGCCAACAACAACCGCAACCGCTAGATCTTCAGCAACCGTGACGCAGGTCACAACAATCGTCACCAGCGCATCCGCGCGTGGTACGATCAACATGCTTTTGAGTGAATTCCAAGCAAACGTGCCAATGACCACCATAAACATCACGCCAGTCAGAGCCGCAATCGGTATCATTTCGATCACCGGACCGGTGTAGAGAATAAAACATAATAAAAACAGCGCAGCGACAATGCCTGAAATGCGGCTTCGACCTCCTGATTTCACATTGATCATCGACTGGCCAATCATCGCACAGCCACCCATGCCGCCAAAAAAGCCCGTACATAGATTGGCCGCGCCCTGCGCTAAGCATTCCTGTGATGCACCGCCGCGTTGATTGGTTATCTCACCAACAAGATTCAGCGTCAGCAAACTTTCAATCAGCCCGATGGCCGATAGGATCAAGGCATAAGGGAAAATGATTATCAAGGTTTCAATTGTCATTGGCACCATCGGGATCGCAAAGCTTGGCAAACCTCCCGATAGGCTGGCAAGGTCACCAACACGTTGCACATCAAGATCAAATCCAAGAACGACAGCAGTCACAACACCAATGGCAAGCAAAGGTGCGGGGACAAGACGGGTAAGACGCGGGGTTAACCAGATCAAAACCATCGTTGCGACGACCAACCCACAAGTCAAAATCAACGTGTCGCCCGACAACCAATTAGTTTGACCAGCAGTGTTGGTGATTTTGAATTGATCAATCTGCGCAAGGCCAATCACAATGGCCAATCCATTAACAAAACCAAGCATCACCGGATGCGGCACCATGCGGATGAATTTCCCCCATCTCATCGCACCGGCAAATAGCTGCATAATCCCCATCAAGATTACCGTTGCAAACAGATATTGAACGCCGTGCTGAGCAACAAGCGCAACCATCACCACCGCCAAAGCACCAGTCGCACCTGAGATCATTCCTGGCCGTCCCCCAAAAACTGCCGTGATCAACCCAACGATAAAGGCAGCATAAAGCCCAACAAGCGGGGCAACACCGGCGACAAAGGCAAAGGCAATCGCTTCGGGAACCAATGCCAGCGAAACCGTTAAACCAGATAGTACATCCAGATTTATTTGACGAAGGCTCAGACGTTGCTGGGAATTGGCATCATGCGCGATTCCAAGCAAGAGCTGTGGTAACCGAGAAAAAAAACTAGAGCGCAAAAGAATCTCGCTTTTTGATGAGTGAATTTAAGCCTTATAGAGACTTTCTCAGATAAAGCCACCGCCGATATGGGGTGAAAGACATGGCTTTGGTGATTTTTGTCAAAATGCCCAGAGAATTTGGCTCGAAAAACCAGCTTTACAAATGCACCGGCTTGCCATGCGGGGTTGTCAAATAGGCCTCGCGCCATTGCGCCTTAATTGATGCCAGCATCTTGGCATCGACAAGCCCTTTTTCCTGCATAAGTTCGGTCAGGGTTTGAAGCCAGATTTCGTAGTAATCATCACTGCCATCAAGCCCCTCAACCACACCTATTTTGGCCGTTTTTGCCGCTGCCAGATTTTCACCAAACCGGCCTGCCCATTCCGGCCAATCAAAATAGCCGCCCTCATTCAAATGAACGGCAAGGGCAAACACTTCGGCATGCCACGGCGCGTCAAAGGCTTTTTTGGGTGACAGCGGCATCGCCGCCGCACCAGTTTTCCCCTTTCTCATCATTCGGAATTTTGCGTCTTTTGGCAATTGTTTCGTCATGTCAATGGCTCAAGATAGCTTTGCCAGCAATCAACAATCACTACGTCGCCAGCACGGCCATCTGGCCATAGATCGGCGCTGGAAAACTCAACCGAATAAAGCGGTTCAGGACATTCACCCAGAAAATGCGCATTGCTGTTCGGCAACACATGATAGCCATGATAAAACAGGATTACACCGATTTTACCCGCTGCATAATGCGGCAATCTTGTATGGCCCGGCATCTGCAGCTTGGTAGCATCGGGCAAACATGTTCGCACTTTCTGTCCTTTTTGAAACAAAGGCTTTGTCACCTCTGGACGCGAGGCCTTGGCACCTGCTGCCAACATCGCTAACACCCGATCAGCGTCAAGCGCCGCATCATGAAGCGGCTGTTTCGGGCCGGATGGTAATCCATTGATGATTTCATCACGTGTGACAAACCCTTTGGCAACAAACAGGTTGGTCAATGCAGCAAGCCATTTTTCGTAATAGGTAAATGACTGATAATCTGTTTTGGGCAGGCTTTCCCGCCAAAATCGTGACGTATCAATGCTCCACGCCCCCATCGCCCCACCAGCAACGGTTAGCCCCAAAACACGCTTGTGCCATGGTTTGGCAAATATTGGATCATCTGGCCTATCCGGCGTGATTGGTCCCGCCTGATCGCCGCCCATATCATGATGCGGTTTCATCTTGCTGTTGGTCATGTCTCGGCCGGGGGTTGCGGCAAGCCAGTGCCAATCATGGCATTGCGATTTACCCAAAGAGCTAGTTCGCTTTCATCAAGGCCGAGGCTTTGCGCGGGCTGCATTGGCAATACCAGATATCTGATTTCGGCGGTTGAATCCCAAACACGGATCTTTTGCTCAGGCGGGATTATGACGCCAAATTCTGCCAAAACCTGTCTTGGTTCACGCACCGCACGACTGCGATAAGCATCAGATTTATACCATGCTGGCGGCACGCCTAAAACCGGCCAAGGATAACAGCTGCATAAGGTGCAAACGACAAGATTGTGGCAATCGGGCGTATTTTCTACCACGACAATATGTTCACCCTGCCGCCCACCAAAACCAAGGTCAGACAAAATACCGTCGGTATTATTGACAAGCTGCGCCTTGAATGCCGGATCAGACCAAGCGCGTGCGATCAGCCCGGCGCCAATTTGCGGGCCGATATGGTGTTCGTACCGGTCGATGATTGCATCAACTGCCGCCGGATCAATCAGTCCCTTTTGTACCAAAATTGTCTCAAGCGCCTTTACCCGCAGCGCAGGCTCGCTTGGCAATAGAGAATGGGCATCTTCATCGTGGTGATCATGGGGCATGAAAAAACTTAGCATTTGAATTTAGGACAAGTCCAGAAATGAAAAGCCACCAAAGCTGAAAAACAAATCACGAAAATCCTCTATCGAGCCTGCTTGGCAAAACCGTCAAAAGCTATATGGTATTTTCCATCATCATTCGGCTTTTCCGCCGATAATAACAGTAAATATAGGTGCGTAAATGCAAGCGAGACTCGACGGGCGTAACGCTATCATCACCGGCGGCAGCGCCGGTATTGGCAAAGCCATTGCCAAAAATTTTCTGACCTCAGGTGCCAATGTCGCTATTGTGGCTCGGCGACGCGATGTTCTGGATGCAGCAAAGGCTGAAATCGAAGCCGAAGGCAAAAAAGCCGGCAACATTGGCAAAGTTATTGCGCTATCTGCCGATATTCGCCGTGATGATGAATGCACTGGCGTTATCGACAACATTATTGCTGAATTCGGTAAGATTGATGTTTTGGTGAATAATGCAGGCACATCGCAACGCGGCGCGTTTCTCGACGTAAGCGACGAAGTTTGGCAAGATGATCTTGATCTGAAATTATTTTCCGCAATCCGGCTCAGCCGCTTGGTCATTCCGGGCATGCGGGAACGCAAATGGGGTCGCATCATAAATGTTCTGAATCTTGGCGCAAAAGCCCCGAATGCAGGCGGCGCGCCAACCGCCGTCAGCCGCGCCGCGGGCATGGCATTGACAAAGGTTCTAGCAAATGAAAATGCCGGCTTTAATATTCTGGTCAATGGTCTTCTTGTTGGCCGCATCCGCAGCGATCAATGGGAAAAACGACATGCCGCCGACCCGCGCGGCCTGACTCTAGAAGAATGGTATGCTGATGCTGCCCAAGGCTTGAATATCGGGCGGTTTGGCACGGCTGAAGAATTTGCCAATTTGGCAACATTTCTGGCCTCAGATGCCGGATCCTATATCAATGGAACGGCAATCAATGTCGATGGTGGCAGCTCGCCAGTCGTCTAGCCACAGAAAAGCCAGCGCAAAAGAAGACCAGTGCGAAAAAGGCCAATGCGAAAAAGGCAAGCGCGAAACCGGCTCGTTTCAGGTTGCGCTGGCCTTTTGACGAACGCGCTCACGGTGAAAGGCGTAAACGCCCATACCAATCACGATACAGGTTCCCAAAATCGTCATTTGGTCGGGCAAATTTCCAAAAAGCAGAAAGCCGAATAAAATCGCCCAAATCATGCCGGTATAGCGGAAGGGCGCAACAAAGCTAATATCCCCAATACGCATGGCCATCACGGCAAATAAATAGCCGCAGGTAATGCTGATTGCGGCCACGGTCACAATAATGCCCATTGACCAAGATACCGGCGTCCAGCCCGTTGTCACAGTCATGGCACCGCCAAACAGAAAAACTGGAATGGCTGAAATAAAGGCAACAAACAGTGATGGTACCGACTGGTCAAGACGTCGCGTAATGGCATCACGCAAGGTGATAAACCCAACTGCAATCAGCGCCAGAACAGCATATTCGTTAAAACCGTCACTTCCCGGACGGATGATGATTAACACCCCGATGAATCCAACAAGTATGGCGCTCCATCGCCGCCAGCCAACCGCCTCGCCAAAAAACATCGCGGCAAACATCGTGACGGTCAGCGGCAATGATTGCAAAATGGCGCTAACATTGGCTAATGGCATCTGCGCCAAGGCGTTTAGAAACAACATTGTTGAGGCAAGCTCGGCAAAGGCACGAATAAGGATCACCCGCCAATTTCGCCAATCAATGCGGATAAACAGGCTTTTGCGAAAATAGGCGATCACCGCAAGAAGCGGAACCGACACAAGCCCGCGCATAAACATGCCCTGTTCAACTGAAATGGTCTGAAATAAGAATTTCATCAAGGCATCATTACCAGTGAATGACAGCATGCCGATCGCCATAAAAATGGCACCAAAAACATTATCCGTTAATTTCATTATCGGTTTCACCTAATGGCGGTTGCGATCGCAACATGATGAAAAGGACTGCCCGCCCGCTTTGCCTAAATCTTAGACCATTTGCTTATGCGCTCGGATTTTCGTTAAAACAACAAGAAACCATATCTGAACTCACCGCGAAATTTGTAAAAATCACGCGCTATTCTTATCGATAATGCAAAAGTTCTTTTCCAATTATCCCCTGCAAAAACAACTTAAAAGATCTAATGTCATGGTTTGTGATGGGCCGTTGGTCTTCTGCCGGCGGTCGTCATCCACACCAAGATTTTTAAAAGCGCCTAAAAAGCCGTTTTGGCTTTGGCAAAACCGGAGTCCTTTGATGTCAATTCGTCCTGTCAAAATGTCAAGCGAAGCACGCCCAACAACCGAAGGGGCTGGCGTTCATCTTCACCGCATCTTCGGATTTGGTGACACCAAACCATTCGATCCTTTTTTGATGATGGATGATTTCCGCAATGATGATCCACAGCTTTATAAAAATGGGTTTCCTTGGCACCCGCATCGTGGCATCGAGACCATCACCTATGTTCTAAAGGGCACGGTTGATCATGGCGACAGCCTAGGCAATGTCGGTACGCTTGGTGGCGGCGATATTCAATGGATGACCGCTGGATCAGGCATTATTCATCAAGAAATGCCAAAAGGCGATAAAGACGGCGCCATGCATGGCTTTCAACTATGGGCCAATCTGCCATCATCGCAAAAAATGACAACCCCGCGCTATCAAGATATCAAGTCGCAGGAAATTTCTGAGATGTTCGATAATGATGGCAGTAAAATTCGCGTCATTGCCGGAAATTACCGCGGCTACAAAGGGCCTGTTGACGGCATTGCCGCTGATCCACAATATTTGGATGTCACCCTTCCCCCGCGTTGTTTCAAGCGGTTTCCCTTTGATACGCGACGACAGGGATTTGCCTATATTTTTCAAGGTAGTGCGCGCTTTAAAGATGCATCAAACCCATTTGGCGTCAAAGTCGAGAAAGAATTTCAGGGCGAAGAACTGGAAATTCGTGATTTGTCGGGTAACCGTACATTGGTGGTTTTTGGTGCCGGTGATGAAGTTGCCGTCACCTCAGGCGATGAAGGTGTTCGGTTCCTGCTGATTTCGGGAGCGCCACTTCGCGAACCTGTTGCATGGCACGGGCCAATTGTGATGAACACACAGGCCGAGTTACAAACTGCCATGCGCGAGTTAAACAATGGCACCTTTATCAAAACCGGTGCCACTGACTGGTAGGCCAACGCGGTTTGGAGACAGGTCATGCGGGATCAAGACCCGCATTAAACAGATATGATAGATCGGGCAATTTCGATGCGCAAAATTCAATCCCAAGGAGTTCATCACATCACTTTGGTTGGTGCAGACCGCCAGACATCCATTGATTTTTGGGATGGCGTTCTTGGGATGCCTTTTGTGTTTGAACAGCCAAATCTGGATAACCCGAATGAAGGCCACCTGTATTTTGATCCGGGCGATGGCCGATTAATCACCATTTTCACCGATGAAACCCGCACCACGAAAATGACCCGCCTTCCCCAGAATCCGGGTCAAGTGCATCACATTGCCTTTGCCGTATCTCAGGCAAGTTTCTGGCAAGCGGTTGACCGGCTTGACCAACGCAAGGTCAAACATTCAGGGCCAAAAGATCGTGGTTTTATGGATTCGATCTATTTTCGCGACCCGCTTGGCCTGTTAATCGAGTTGGCATCATACCGATTTGAACCACCAGCAGGTGCGACGCATACTGATGTCTTGACCGCGGCCCACCATATCCGTGTTGCCGCTGGCGCTGCAACGATTGAACAAAATCATATTGCCGATGCGATTGAACAAATTGCCCATGCCAAGGCGCAATCACTGTCATCGGACCGAAGCGCCAAAAACCCGTTTTAGGCATTTCAAATGACCCGCACCACGCCATAAATCGCCTTATCACATGTCAGGCTGGTTAATGGTCAGGCTTATCATTGGCCGGTTTTTGTTTTGCCGATCTATCATGAGCACGCGCAAATTGGCGACCCGTGTGAAGCGCACCAATACCCATTTTGCCATGAAGCTGATCAACCGCAGCTTCAAGCCGGTTGCGCTTGTCATCATCACCACCTTCAAGATCAAACAACCGCGTTTCAGAAGGCTCGCCAAGATTATCAACACCAATTCCTATTAATCTGTATGCATTTGATTTTTTGACCTCAGGACGCAAAAGTTCACGGCCAATATCGAATAGATGAAAGGCCTTGTCGATCCGACTTGGCACGGTTCGGCTTCGGCTGATAATGCGGTGGTTTGACCGCTTTAATTTTAACGTCACTGTACTGCCTGCCAGCTGTTTTGCTTTCAATCTTGCCGACAGTTTCTGGCATAGAAATTCAAGCTCGGTTTCCAGCGCGGCAAAATCGGAAAGATCTTTGGCAAAGGTGGTTTCATTTGAAATTGATTTTGTTTCGCGTTCGCTTACGACGGGGCGCGGATCAATGCCTTTGGCAAGATTCATCACCGTTATTGTCTGGCTGCCAAGCGCCGCTGAAAGCGCTTTTGGATCGCCCTCAACCAGATCATGGCATGTAAAAACACCAATCGCATTCAATCGTGCGATTGCTGATTTACCAACCCCATACAAAACCGAGACCGGCTGCGGGGCAAGCCATGCCGCCGCTTCGCGCGTGCCAATGACAAAAAACCCATCAGGCTTGTCACGATCAGATGCCATTTTGGCAAGCGATTTGGTGCCACTCAGCCCAACCGAAACCGAAATGCCAATGTCACGTTTAATTTCCTGTTGAAGCCGGTGCAACGCCTCAGCCGGACTGGCGCGATGCAGCTTTTGCGTGCCAGCAAGATCAAGAAAGGCCTCATCAATTGACAATGGCTGCACCAAGGGTGTCAAAGACAGCATTTTTTCGCGAACCTGCTGGCCAATATCAACATAACGGCTCATTCTTGGCCGGATCACCACCGCATCAGGGCATTTTTTCAAGGCTTGCCATGCCGGCATCGCTGAACGCACTCCAAATTGACGGGCGATATAGCATGCCGCCGCAACAACCCCGCGATCACCACCACCAACAATCACTGGCCGATCAGCAAGCGCCGGATTATCCAGTTTTTCAACCGAAGCAAAAAACGCATCACAATCA
Source organism: uncultured Alphaproteobacteria bacterium (assembly GCA_913064995.1). Taxonomy (GTDB): domain Bacteria; phylum Pseudomonadota; class Alphaproteobacteria; order Puniceispirillales; family Puniceispirillaceae; genus UBA3439. The sequence continues at coordinate 11,118 of CAJYBL010000007.1, read as the reverse complement.
ATATGCGCAATGGTTAGGGCAAATAGATCAGGATGGGTGCGAATGTGGTTTGACTGGCAAGATGGACAGGCGGTTAATGGCACCACGCTGCCAACATGCCCAGCGGTTCCACAATTGCGGCATAACATGGCATAGGCTGCGGTTTCCTGAAGACCAGCCATGACGCCAGCATCCCTCCTTTTGCCAGAGTTATATACTTAATTCCGGCGTTTTTGAATCAATCTCCATCACAAGGCCAATGCCCAGCTATTCCCTAGCTAAAAGTGATCGCGCGTGCATATTGATCTGGCACTGATGACGTGCTGCGAAGCGCCTTTGCCGCGCGCCATGTCCAATGCGGGTCTCGCAAAAACTCACGCGCCAAGGCAACCATATCAGCCTGTCCAGTGCGGATAATCGTTTCAGCCTGAACTGGGTCGGTAATCATCCCAACAGCAATGATCGGCATTGCCACCTCATCACGGATCTGTTTGGCCAGATCGGTCTGATAACCATAGCCAATGCTGATTTTCTGCGCCAATGAATTGCCACCACTCGATACATGAAGCGAGGCACAACCAACCGCATCAAGCGCCCTGGCAAATACGATGGTCTGTTCAACATCCCAGCCATCATCAACCCAATCCGAAGCCGACACACGAACCAGAACCGGCATATCGGCAGGAACAACCGCTTTGACAGAATCAAATATTTCCAACGGGTAACGCAGTCTGTTTTCCAATGAACCACCATAGGCATCATTGCGCTGATTACTGATCGGTGACAGGAATTGATGAAGAAGATAACCATGGGCGGCATGCAGTTCGATCGCATCAATGCCAAGCCTGACAGCGCGTTTTGCTGAATCAACAAAGGCCTGTTTGATCCGCGTCAGACCAGCATCATCAAGCGCCTCGGGCGTATGCCAGCCATCGGCAAAAGGAATCGCTGATGGGGCATAGGTCTGCCAAACATCCTGTGACAAGGCATTGCCGCCTTCCCATGGCCGCTGTGACGAGGCTTTGCGGCCAGCATGGCCAAGCTGGACACCAATCTTGCTTTGACCAACTGATTTACAGAAATCAACAACCCGTTTCATCGCGGCTTCATTGTCATCTGAATAAAGCCCTGAACAGCCGTGCGTGATGCGCCCTGCTGCTTCAACACCAGTCGCCTCGATAATGATCAGCCCAGGGCCACTCATCGCAAACTGGCCAAGATTTGCCAAATGCCAGTCATTCATCGTTCCCTCATTGGCCGAATACTGGCACATTGGCGCGACCACAACACGGTTGGCAAGTGCCAAACCGGATAGTTCAATCGGGGTAAATAAACAGCTAGACATGAATTTGCTCCTAGAGATAACAATAACCAGACAGATAATCAGGCCAGTTTAGCATGAAACGCAAAGGCGCTTTGGTGCGTGGGTTCTTTTGAGTTGACCAAGCAGGTTGCCGGTCAAATAGATAGTCAGATCGTCGCCCATAACAGATCGCCGAAGTTCTGATTGTAGCGGCTTCACAAGTATAATACCACTAAATCCGGCGCATATTTTGGTCATCGGTAATCGCTAATTGGCAGGGCGTTGCCGATGCTCGCGATAAAATGAATAAAGACCGCTTAGAACAACAAGAATTGTGCCAAATCCGGTCCAGCCATCTGGCCATTCGTCAAATAGCAAAGCCCCCAATAAAACCGCCCAAACCAGCCCAATATATCGAAATGGCGCGACAAAGCTTAGATCGCCAAACCGCATGGTCATCACCTGAAAGAAATACCCCGCAGCAACGCTAAGCCCGCAGAATGACAAGATCAGCCAGTTAAAGGCAGAAATCGCCTGCCACGGTATGGCTGAAGTCATCGCGCCGCTAAACAGGCAGACGCCGATTGCCGTAAACAGCGCCGCAAATCGCGCTGGCACACGGTTTGGCAAATAGCGCGTCACCGCATCATTGACCGTGGCAAAGGCCACCGCCCCAACAGCAAGCGTTGAATAGCTATTGAAATCATCGGTTCCCGGGCGGATCACCATTAACACCCCGCAAAACCCAATCACAACCGCACTCCAGCGCCGCCACCCAACCACTTCGCCAAGAAACAGCGCCGCCAACACAATCAGCGATAAAGGCACGATCTGCATAATTGCTGAAACATTGGCGATTGGCATATGGGCAAGCGCCGTCAAAAAACAGCTAGCCATGCCAATTTGCGCCGCAGCGCGGATCAACAAAAGGCCAAAATCAGCTATGCTTAGCCGAACCAATAGGCAATTGCGATACCATGCGAGGCCAGCAATGATCGGCACCGCCACCGTGCCGCGCAGAAACATCGCCTGAAACACCGACATATCAGCAAACAGAAATTTCATAAAAACGTCATTTGTGACAAATGCAAAACGCGCAATTGTCATCAAAATAGCGCCCTTAATGTTGGGAGACACCATCAAAAGAACCAGTTACCTCGTTAACGCGGCTCATTAAGCCGCGCAATCGGCGTTAGGGCAATAGCTTTTCGATATAACGGGGCAGGCCAAAGGCGGTCTTACGAACGGATGGATTGTAATAGCGAAGGTCAAAACCAGCCGCTTCAAGACGCTTGGTCAGAACGGCAACATCAACATCTCTTGCTTCGCTGCTGTCACTGCCCCAGCCAAAGGCCATTGGGCCACCTGCCTTGATCGCCTATTTGCCGCACATTTCGCAAAAGAGACTTGACCCAAAAGGCTGGATATGGAAAAGCCTGAGACCAACGGCATATTCGCCTTGGATCGTGACCCTTTTCATGGGTCCCCCCCGACATTGCAGAACGAGGATAAGATGGAAAATTTAAAAGCGCTTGGTCAAGCCGCCAAACAGCCAAATAGCCCAGAAGAAGCCGAACTGGAACGCGTTCCCAATCCTCATCCTGACTGCAATTTTGTTGCCCGTTTTACCCAGCCCGAATTCACCTCGCTTTGTCCAGTAACGGCGCAGCCTGATTTCGCGCATCTGGTTATTGATTATGTTCCCGATCAATGGATGGTCGAATCAAAATCGCTAAAACTATACCTTGGCAGCTTTCGCAACCATCAGGCTTTTCATGAAGCCTGCACGGTTGACATAGCCAAAGAGCTGGTTGCCCTATTGTCACCAAGATGGCTTCGGATTGGCGGCTATTGGTACCCGCGTGGTGGCATTCCCATTGATGTATTCTGGCAACATGGCTCCATTCCTGAGGGCACTTGGGTGCCTGATCAGGGTGTGGCTGGCTATCGCGGACGCGGCTAAGCCTGTTGACGCCGCACCACATAGCTGCATAGCCGGTCAACCGACGCATGCAGCAATAAGGTCAAAACCGCCAAGACGATCAATGCGGCAAACATCAAATCAATCTTGGCACGGCCATTTGCCAATAGCATTAGATAGCCAAGACCCTGTGAAGCGCCAACCCATTCGCCAATGATTGCGCCAATCGGCGCATAAACCGCAGCCAACCGCAATCCCGATGCCAATGCCGGAATGGCGGCCGGAATACGGATATGACGCATAATCTGCCATGGCCGCGCTTGCATAACCTTTGCCTGATCAAGCATGCCGCGCGGCGTTTGCATCAAACCGTCGAAAAAGGCCGACGTCACCGGAAAATAGATGATCAGCAAGGCCATGATGATTTTGGGCCATAAGCCATAGCCAAGCCACAGCGTTAAAACCGGCGCCAAGGCAAAAACCGGCAAAGCCTGACTAAGAACCATCATCGGCCGCACAACAACGCGGGCGATCGGCGACTGCGCCAGACTGATCGCCGTCATCACCCCAAGAACCGCACCAAGAAGCAAGCCGATCATTACTTCGGCCATGGTTACGCTGGCATGATGCGCAATCAATACGAGATTGCCAGCCAAAGCCATGCCAACGCGTGCCGGTGATGGCAGAATAAAGGCAGGCAAGCCCGTCAAAACAACAAGAAGGTGCCATAAAGACAGAATTAACATGGTCACCCCGATAATGCGAAGCGCGCGCATCATGGCGTTTCACGGAGCAGGCGCAAAAGCTGCCCCTGACAGGCCAGAACATCCGGCGCATCATAGGGGCGTATCACCGGCGATGATGGCGGGGTAACGCTGTGTAGTCCGGTTGCATTCATCACAAAAATCACATCGCCGAGCCGTGCAGCCTCACCGGGGTCATGCGTAATCAAACACACGGTTTTGCCAGCAAATAAACGTGCGGCCAATTCCTGCATTTCCGCACGAATTTTGGCGTCGAGCGCCGAAAAAGGCTCGTCAAGCAAGACAATGGGCCTGCCTTCCATCAAGGTGCGTGCCAAGGCCACCCTTTGACGCTGACCACCCGATAACGCATTTGGCTTTTTATGTCGGTGAGCGGTAAGGCCAACCTGTTCGATCAGCTTTTCAGCCCGATCACCATCAACCGCATCGCCACGAAGCCGGCTGCCAATCACAATATTGTCAAAAACATCAAGCCACGGCATCAGATTATCAGTTTGCGCCATCAGGCTAATACGGCCAGCAAACGATTGACCATCACTTGTTTTGATCGATCCAACATGATCAATATGATCGCCTAGCCCAGCCAGCAGCCGCAAAACCGTTGTTTTTCCAACTCCGGACGCGCCAAGAAGACAGGTCCATTTCCCCGCGGCAATATCAAGATCAAGCGGATCAAAAATAAACGTTCCGGCAATTGCGGCACTGCCATGAAAATGCAACGCAGGACTGTTGGATATTAATGCCCCCTGCCCTATATGTGGCGCCTGTGCCGATTTTGCCTTGCTGCCTGTCACCTGTTAAGCCCCATTTGCCAAAATCCAGTCTCAAGCCGTGTCGCTGTAGCAAAACGCTGGCAAAGCCCAGCCCAACGCGGGCTTTTTGTTGGTTGTTCACCAAGCCGGCGCAACACCGCATTATCGATCAATGATCCGACATCGCGGCAAACCTGCTGATAATCATCGCCACCATAGGTTTCGATCCAATCGGCATAGGCTGCTTCATGACCTGCGGCCACTAGCCTTGCGCCAATTTCACCATAACCAAGCACACAAGGCGCCAAGGCAGCCATCAGATCCAGAAAGTCACCGGAATGACCGGCATCAAGAACATAGCGCGTATAAGCCAGATTGGCGGTTTCTTCGGTGGCCGAAAATAATGTGGCCTCATCAATGCCTGCCGCGGCGCAAATGCGGATATGCAGACTGATCTCGTCATTTACAAGCGCATTCACAGTTGCCGCACAGGCGCGCATTTCAGCAACATCTTCAGCCTTGGTAACGGCAAGCGCCCAAGCCCGCGAAAAATGAATCAAAAACAGATAATCTTGAACCAGATAATGCAAAAAGGCGGAATTGGGCAGCGTACCACTGCCCAATTCGGTTACAAAACCATGACAGACATAATCCTGCCATGCTGCCCCTGTTGCCTTACGCCATGCGGCAAAGCTATTGCCATATTCTGTCATTGCGCCCCCAAATCAATCGCCAGTTTCGATACAGGACGAATATCCTCTAACAGACCCGCCTCTCTCAAAAAGCTCTCAAAGCGGCTGTAGCGGCCTTCATCCAACGCCTCAGGACGCAAAGCAAAGCGCGGCAGGGTGTCTTTCCATGCGCGGGCGTTCAATTCATCATCCAATTCCTTGGCAGTGCCTTTGAAAATTTCCCAGCTTTCCTGCGGATGATTAACGATGAATTGCGTTGCAAGTTCGGTTGCCTGCAAGAACCGGCGAACAACATCCTTATTCATGCGGTCGGGGTTGGCGACATAGATCAATTCGTCATATGCAGGAAGCCCCTCTTCTTCAAGATAGAAACAACGCCCCGGAACCCCCTCGATATCCATCTGATTTAATTCAAAATTGCGAAAAGCGCCAATTACTGCATCAACCTGTCCCGACATTAATGATGGCGACAATGACCAGTTCACATTCACCAGCTCGATATCCGTCATCGACAGGCCGTTACGTGCCAAAATCGTTGTCAGCAGAGCTTCTTCAACACCAGCAACGGAAAAACCAACCTTTTTTCCTTTAAGATCGGCAATGGATTTGATCTTGCCGTCTTTTAGTACCAGCAAACAATTTAGCGGTGTTGCCACCAAGGTTCCAACCCGAACAAGGGGCATGCCCTCAGCAACTTGAAGATGCAATTGCGGCTGATAGGAAACGGCAAGATCGGCCTTTCCGGCTGCCACCATTTTTGGCGGATCAGCGGGATCAGCCGGAGCGATTACCTCAACCTCAAGGCCGGCATCAGCAAAATAACCCTTTTCCTGAGCAATAATAATTGGCCCGTGATCCGGATTGATAAACCAATCTAGCAAAAGCGTTACCCGGTCTTGCGCTTGCAACGGCGTGCTTATAAATAAACAAAGTAAAACAATAAGATATTTTTTCATCTTTAACCTCTTTTTTAAATAAGATTTGGATCGCCAGCCGCGATCAGTGAAATGGATCCAGACCAGAATCCAGAAAGTTTTTCTGCCGCTGCCCATGCACGTTGGCCAGACCGACAGCAAAGGACAACACGTCTAATGCCTTTAAGTGGTAAATCAGGCGTGATCTGATCAATGCCAAGCCGCTGCGCATCGGTAGTGATCAAATCAGCCTCGTCCGCCGTGCGTAAATCAATCACAAGATCACCACTTTTTAATTGCAGCGGGCTGATAAATGCCAACGCGGCATCGGGTTCTTCGACCCCATCAAAGCGGAACCCACCAAACCGATTTCCAATGGCGTCATAGGTCACAAGCTGGCCAAGTGATGATGAGAGCTGCTTGGTGATGACGGCAAGAGTCATTTGCGCTTGAAGTGATCCTATAATGCCAACAATTGGCCCCAAAACACCATCTTCGGCGCAACTGCCAAACCGTTTTGGCAAATCAGGAAAAACCGCACGAAGGCTTGGCGCATTATAACAAAACCCACCAACATAGCCTACCGTTCCAACAACCGATGCATGGATCAATGGCAACCGGTTCAAGCAATAATCGGAAAGACTATAGCTAACCGCAAAACTGTCGGCACAATCCAGCACCAAATCGACATCACTGGCATATGTTTCAATATTATCAGGCGTCAGCGGCTCGATTATCGGCGTCATCAGGCAATCAGGGTTCAAGCCACGCATATTTGTTGCAGCCGCGCCAGCCTTAGCAAGCCCAAGATCATCCGTGCGGAAAATTGTTTGCCGATGCATATTGTTCACGCTGACGATATCGTAATCCATCACCTTTATATGACCAAGGCCGGCACCTGCCAGGTATTGCAGAACAGGGCTTGCTAGCCCCCCAGCCCCAACAACAAGAATTGTGGCCGCAGCCAGTTTTTTCTGACCATCAGCCCCAAATTCAGCAACGCTGATCTGTCGGTCATACCGGCTCATCTTGTTGCCTTTACCCATTCTTTTAGGCGGTCTTCGGGATTTTCATTCAATGTGATATCGGTCACAACCGAAACGATATCAGCACCAGCCGCATAAACCCCTGCGGCGCGATCAATCGTCATGCCGCCAATCCCAACAAGCGGCAAATCACCAATGTAGTTTTTCCACTGCTGGACCCGATCCAACCCCTGTTCAATCCATTTCATTTTTTTCAGAATTGTTGGATAAACCGGCCCAAGCGCAACATAATCAGGCTCTTCGGCCAAGGCCCGCTCAAGTTCATCCTCATCATGCGTGCTGATGCCTATTTTCAAGCCAGCACGCCGGATTGCCGCCATATCAGCATCGTCAAGGTCTTCTTGACCAAGGTGAATCCAATCACAATCAAGATCAATCGCCATTTCCCAGAAATCATTCACCACCATGATGACACCTGCCGCATCGCATAATCGCTTTGATCGTTGCAAGGCCGCGCGGGTTTCATCCGCTGGCAAATCCTTGATTCGCATTTGCACAAGCTTGACCCCTAACGGCAACATACGCTCCAGCCAGTCAGGATGATCAAAAATGGGATAAAACCGATCAAGATTCACTGTAAAAACGCCTTTCCAATCAGCGGGGTAGATGGCGCGGCCATATCGCGCGGTTCCATCGGATCGGCATTTCTGGCAAGCTTGCCAGCCTCAATCGCCTTGGCAAACGCAACGGCCATCGCCACCGGGTCCCCAGCCTTGGCGACTGCGGTATTCAACAGCAGCGCATCAAATCCCATTTCCATTGCCTGCGCCGCCTGTGATGGCAGCCCAAGCCCCGCATCAATAACCATCGGCACATCAGGATATTGCGCGCGCAAGCTTCGCAATCCATAGGGGTTTACCAACCCCAACCCGGTACCAATTGGCGCGCCCCACGGCATCAGCACCTCGCATCCAGCATCAAGAAGCCGGTCAGCAAGAACCAGATCTTCGGTCGTATAAGGAAACACCTTAAACCCATCACGGCAAAGGCTGGCCGCCGCCTCGACAAGACCAAACGGGTCGGGCTGCAAACTATCGCTATGGCCAATGACTTCAAGTTTGATCCAGTCGGTTTCAAATAATTCGCGAGCCATTTTTGCCGTAGTGATCGCCTCGCCTGGTGAATAACATCCGGCGGTATTGGGCAGCACATGGACACCAAGATCGCGAATAAGCCGCCAAAACCCCTCGCCTGCCTGTGCGCCAGCGGCCTCGCGCCGAACCGAAACCGTCGCAACTGATGCTGCAGATTCGCGAAAAGCCGCGCCAAGAATTGCTGGCGATGGATATTGCGCCGTCCCAAGCATGAAGGCAGTTGGCAATTCAACTCCATAAAATGCTGTCACATCACCCTCCTTGCCGCGGCGCAACAATTTCCAACTGATCACCAGCTTCGATCGGGCATGACGCACGCTGGCCAACCGGAACAAAATGGCCATTCACCGCGGTTGCCACACGCGCATCACCATAGCCAGCCTCATGCAAAACGGCCGCTAGATTGGTGCTGGTGATGTCTTTCGCCACGCCGTTAATTGAGATTTTCATCCATCACCTCTGGAATCTGTCCTGAAAGCAGATAATCGGCCGTCATCCGCGCCATCGCTGGTGCCAGCAAAAACCCATGTCGAAACAGCCCATTGACATAAAGCCAGTCTCCACGGCACCTGATCCGCGGTAAATTATCGGGAAAGGCAGGCCGCGCATCGACGCCAATTTCCAATATCTCAGCCTCGCCAAAAGCCGGATGAAGCGCATAGGCAGCGCTCAGCAATTCAAGGACCGAACGCACGCTTGCCGCATGCCTGTTTCCCGATTCAATTTGCGTTGCGCCAAGCATGAAAACACCATCGCCGCGCGGCACAAGGTAGATCGGAATCCGAGGATGCAGCAACCGCACCGGCCGCGACAAAGTGATATCAGCTGACCGGATCACCAGCATTTCACCTTTGACCCCACGCAAATCCTGCATGGCATCCGATGCTGACAGGCCGCGACAGTCAATTTTACGAACCTTGGTTGGCAGTGCCGCTTCATTATCATTATCCGGAAAATCCAAACCATCGGCGGTTTCAATCGTAATATTGCGGCTTTCCAATTCACCAACAAGACAGGCCAAAGCATCTCGCGGCGATAAATGCGCTTCGGTTGGAAAGAACAGGCCACGCTGCGCCCGACCGGCCAAATCAGGTTCTAAGACAGGCACGCCATCAGCATCAACCCATTCATATTGTTCGGTTCGGCGGGCATAGCGATCCAATTCGCCGCCATCACGGCTAAGCGCCAGCACCAGCGAGCCATTGCGCTCAACATTCACATTATGCCGCTGCCACCATCCGGCGGCTTCTTGACCGAGCCTGACTACCGGCTCTTCAGCCGCCTCGCTTTCACAAAAAGGCGCCAGCATGCCACCAGCCCACCATGAGCAGCCATGTTTGGCAGGGCGGCCGTAGCGGTCAAAAATCCGCAAAGAAACACCGCGTTCTGCCAATTCAGCAGCAAGGCAAAGTCCCGCAACCCCACCGCCAACAATAGTGATCTGTGGCTCCGTCACACGCTATCTCCAGAATTGGTGAAAATGATGCACCGGCCCATGGCCTTGCCCGATGCCAAGTTGGTCGGCGGCTTTAATTGCGCCATGAAGCCATTGATGCGCTGTGCCTATGGCCTCATCAAGCGCCATATTTTTAGCAAGACCCGCGGTAATCGCCGATGACAGCGAACATCCCGTGCCATGCGTATTGCCGGTATCAATGCGCGGCGCGTCAAAACCGACGATTTGCGACTCAATCACCAAATAATCATGGCAAACCGCGCCATCTGCATGGCCACCTTTCATTAAAATGGCAGCTGGCCCCAGACCCAAAAGCGCTTTGCCCTGTTCTTTTGGTGTCAAATCACTCTTGCCCGACAAAAGCCGTTCTGCTTCAGGAATATTGGGGGTTAGCAGGCTGGCACGCGGCAGCAATCTCTCAATCAGGCAGGATACGGCATCATCTTGCAGCAATGCATCGCCTGATTTTGCCACCATGACCGGATCAAGGACAATCGGCCCACGAAAACCGGCAAGACTATCGGCAACGGCGTCAATCACCGCAGGCGTTGCCAACATCCCAATTTTAATAGCGTCAATCCGGATATCAGATAGCACCGCATCAATCTGCGCCCTGATCATCGCTGGCGAAATCGCTTCGACCTTTGTGACCAATCGGGTGTTTTGCGCCGTTACCGCAGTAATGACGCTTGCACCATAAACGCCATGCGCGGAAAAGCTTTTCAGATCGGCCTGAATTCCCGCGCCGCCGCCACTGTCCGATCCGGCAATGGTCAATGCGGTTGCAACTGGCTTTTGATCGTCTGATTTAAACATGCGACGCGTCCCAAAAACAAATGGCTTGCGAAGGGACAGGAGAGACAGCCGCTGCGATCTGGTATGATCTCCGTTCCCTACGCCAGTTTTAACTGGATCAGGTTCCATGAGTTAGCTTTCGCTTCTCAGCCTTGGCATCAACCAACTGGTTAAACCAAAGCACCCCAACAGATAACCCACCCTAGCCAGCCGAAGCGGCAATTTCAAGCGTGAAGATCACCGCCGCGACTGCAGCTCGAATGCTGATTGCCTCAAAACACACATTTTCACAAAATTTTGCTTAAATTTTTAATCAAAAAGCATTTATTTTCTGTATTAGTGAATTTTACCTTTCCAAAAAAGAAAAAAATGCTATTTCGGACGCATTACCGCTTTTGAACG
>CAJYBL010000006.1 GCA_913064995.1 uncultured Alphaproteobacteria bacterium | reverse complement strand
CGATGACACCTCGGCTGGATTATTGCGCAAGGCACCAATATAGCAAATGCCAAGGCCAGCTGATTCAGCTGCCACTACAATATTTTGTGCAACAAGTGATGCATCAACTGTTGCGATGATGAATTGTTCGGTAAAGCCGGTATTAGCGCTGGCATCATGCCAGTCACAACAGCGCGACGCCCGATTCATATCGGCGCAAAACACCAAAAATTCAGCTGCCGATTCAATATAAGGTTGATGATTGGCCATAGCGGCCAAAGAAGCGCGTTTTGCCGGATCACTAATGCGGATGATCGTTGCGGCTTGTAAAAAACTGGATGACGCCGCAGCCTGACCAGCCTGAATAAGTTCATGCAACAGATCTGTTGCGATTGGCCGATTCTCAAATTTCCGAATCGACCGGTGCGCTTTTAATAGCTCAATTGTTGGGGTCATAATGTTTTTCCTCATCGTTTGGTCAAAGTTATTTGGCACCAGGTCAAAAAACCAGCACAAGAATGGCAAAATCACCATCATGCTAAGATATTATCTTTAACAACAAGGCAACGCGGCAACGCTATTCCCGCATCAACGCCACCCCCGATATTATAGTCTAATCATTATGGCCTAGTCACAATGCCCTAATGGTTACGGGCGCGGATCACATCAATGATAGCCGCGGTCACTTGATCCGTCGTGGCTGTCCCGCCAAGATCGGGCGTATGGAAATCAGGATTGGCCGTTATCACCTCGATTGCTTTCATCAGCCGCGTCGCCGCAACCGTCTCGCCCAGATGATCAAGCATCATTGATGCGCTCCAGAATGTGGCAACCGGATTGGCAATGCCTTTTCCGGTAATGTCAAAAGCTGAACCGTGGATTGGCTCAAACATTGACGGGCTAGTGCGTTCCGGATTCAGATTGGCCGTCGGCGCAACGCCGATGGAGCCAGCAAGTGCCGCCGCCAAATCAGACAGGATGTCGGCATGAAGATTGGTTGCCACAATCGTATCAAGACTTTGCGGCTTCATTGTCATTCGAACCGTCATCGCATCAACAAGAATTTTATCCCATGTCACATCGGGAAATTCGGCGGCCACTTCACCGGCGATTTCATCCCACATTACCATGCCATAACGCTGGGCATTTGATTTGGTCACAACGGTCAGTAATTTACGCGGCCGCGAACGCGCCAGCTCAAAGGCATAGCGCATCACACGCTGCACACCAACACGAGTAAAAACAGCCAAATCTGTTGCCATTTCATGCGGTTGCCCACGATGACTGCGGCCACCTTGACCTGCATATTCACCTTCGGAATTTTCACGAACAATCACCCAATCAAGATCCTTTGCCGTCACACCGGCAAGCGGGCTTCTGATTCCGGGCAGGATACGCGTTGGCCGCACATTGGCATATTGATCGAGCGGCTGGCAGATACTCAACCGCAAACCCCATAAGGTTAGATGGTCAGGAATATCAGGCGCGCCAACCGCGCCAAAGAAAATCGCATCAAAATCGCGCAGATCTTCAGCGCCATCAGCGGGCATTAATGCCCCTTCACGCTTATAACGATCACTGCCCCAGTCAAAACTGGTGACATCAAGCCTGAAACCACCATCACGCTCAGCAAGAGCCTCTATAACACGAAGACCGGCATCAATCACTTCAACGCCAATTCCGTCGCCTGGAATTGAGGCGATTTTATAAGTTTTCATTCAAATTCCCCATATAAAATCATAGTAAATTACCAACAAAAGACCGGCGTCAACCCGGGCTATGTTCCGCTTGCTTTTGGTATTAGACATTTTGGCGACATCGTTGCCTATATCGAACAGGCATTAACCGTGGCAAATGCCTAGCCATTAATATTTCCCTGCCAAAATATGGTCTGCGGCAATGGTTGCAGCCCATATTTTACCACATGATTAGACTGGCAAAAAGGTCTGAATTTCATCTTCGATGATGCTGGCAATCATATCGCAATCATCAATGGTAAAGGTAAGCGGCACCCGCATATCAAGGGTTTTTTCCAGAACGCGCAAGGTTGTTGGCAAAACCGGAATATCGTCAATATAACGCCAGCTATCATAGCGACTGGTAAAGGCCTTTGGTTCATCATCGCCAAACCATTTCAGTTCAACCCCGCGTTTAGCGCAGGCCGCAACAAATTTTGGAATAGCCTTTGTGGCAACGCCCTCAGCCCGAAACTGGATTGACGAGCCAACATAGAATTCTTCTTGTTTGCGCGAAGGAATAACTACCCCCGCCATTCCTGAAAATGCTGCATGAAGCCGGTCATAAAGCTGATTCCAGCGTTCCAGATTATCTTCAAGAACTGGCAATTGCGAACGCAAAATGGTGGCGCGCATATGGTCCATCCGGCCTGAATAATTTGGCGCATGAAGCCGCACTTTCTGAAACACATCTTCAGCCGGAATTGCACCATGCCGCCCATAAAGCATGTAAGAGCCTGACGAGACTACGGCGCGCGCCGCAAGCTCGGCATCATTGGTGGTCAAAAACCCACCTTCGCCCGAATTCATATGTTTATATGTCTGCGTCGAAAATGCGGCAACCTTGCCAAAATTCCCCGACCGGATACCGCGCCATTTCGCCCCCATCGTATGGGCGCAATCCTCGATCAGGCAGATATCATATTTGGCACAAACCGCCAGCAGCTTGTCCATATCAGGAATGTGACCCCGCATATAGGATAGCAGCAAATATTTTGCCCCACTTGCCGCCGCCTTGGCATCAAGATCATCACAATCAATATGATAGGACTCATCAATATCAACCAAAACTGGAACACCGCCAACATTGTGAATGGCACCTGGGACGGGCGCCAATGTATAGGCATTGGCAAGCACTTTATCGCCAGGTTTAACGCCGCAAACGCGCAACCCCAATTGGATAGCATAACCACCCGATGTACAGGCTATACAATAATCCGTACCCTGCCATTTGGCATATTCCATTTCCAAAGCCGCAGCTTCACCAGCTTCATCAGGTAATAGATTATAGCGATGAAGCCTGCCAGTTTTCATGATTTCCACAGCCCGCGCAATGCCCGCTTCGGGTATCGCTTCTTGCTGAGTGAATGGTTTGCTAAATACTTGCTTTGTCATTTTCTAATACCTCTATCTATGGGGCATTCACTTACTGATCTCTTGATTGATTGGCAGCGCCTATCTGGCCAGTTTTGGAAAATAATCCTCAAGACCACCCTCACGATAAACATCAGCTGTACAGCAATGCAACCCGCCACCAAAAGCATAGGCGTCGCGCAATTCGACTTCGATGACATTCATACCAAGTTTGTCCATCTGCTCGGCTTGATAGACTTCTGATTTTTCAACACAGACTGTCTTCGGATCAAGGACCAGAACATTCATGCTAAGCCAAACAGACGAATAGCAAAGTGCCGGTGGCGCGTTATGCGCTGGCTGTGCCGCATCAACAATTTCCCAGCCATTGTCATTGAACATACGGCGCTGCTCTTCGGGCAAACGGCGCTGTGGGTTGTTCAAAATCAAACCCGGACGAAGCGGGGTAAAAGTTGCGTCAATATGTATCGGATAAGGGTCGCCAGGGAAGTTGACAGCATGCACACGGTGACCCGGAAAATGCCGCCGAATCCATTCAATACCCCTTAGATTAGTGGTAAATCCATGCTGAACGACAAGGTCTTTGCCAAAACGCAAAACATCGGCCGCATCAAATAATGGCTCTTCTTCGGTAGTGACAAAGAATTTTTCAGCCGCCCATTGCAAGCGCTTTTCAACACCAATTTTTGCCGACAAATAATCAGGATGATAATCAGCATCTGTCAGGCGTGGTTTTGGGGCAGCCTCATGGCGGAAATTCGGATCTTCATTCCAATATTTCTGCATCAAGGGGCGATAGCAAAGATATTCAAACCATCGGCAGCGATAAGACATGGTCGCTTCGAGAATTTCATTACCAACCGTCAACAGCACATCCCGCGGCGGCATACAGCCAAACTGGCTTTCAGTCTGGAAATCAGGTGTGATTGCAGGCAGCGAAAAATCAATCGGCGTTGGGCGGTCGACTTTAATGCCGCGTAATACCAGCATGGTAGCAAAATTATCAAGCAATTCATTGGCACGATCAATGCTGTCTTGCGGGCGGCGGCCCCATTGGCCACGCATGTCACTATCTTCTGGAACCTTCGCGTCCAAAGCTGGTTCTTCAGGCGGGATATGACAATCATCGGCACGACCGACAATCACATGTTTTAAAGGATCCCATTCATTCCAGCTATTCACGATTGTTGACATATTTTTCTCCCAAACAGCGCACCGCAACTGCGCATTTTCACAAAAATCATCAGCGTTGATACAACAATTTTGCGCTGCCCAAAACAATATATTATCGGGGTCAATCATCATTGCCATGTCCGGCCAATGATCGCAGTAAAATGGGCAATCGAAAAAAACACTTGCCTCTTTTGCGATCGCGCGCAATACAATTTTACGAGAGGCATGAGCGATGGCGTCGCTCCAACCGTATGCGCTTTCACGGTTGCGCCTTTTTTTAAAAAGTCCTGAACGCCGGGACCTTCTTTTGAACTAGTCAATGGAGGGTCTAAATGACTTTGCGACCAAACACATACCGTTTGCATAACGGTGAAAAAGCAACAGCCCAATTTTCCACAATTGAATATGAAACACGGCTTGCCGGTTTGCGTGCCATTATGGCCGCTGCCGGTGTGAAAGCAGTGATTTTTACCTCGATGCATTCAATTGCCTATTATTCGGGGTTTCTTTACTGCGCCTTTGGCCGACCCTATGGCCTAGTTGTGACCGCCACCGAAAATGTCACCATTTCCGCAGGCATTGACGCTGGCCAGCCATGGCGCCGATCCTTTGGTGACAATATCACCTATACCGACTGGCAGCGCGACAATTTCTGGCGAGCCATTCGATCGGTTGCTGGCGAAAAAAGCTCAATTGGTTATGAAGGCGATCATCTGACCCTTGACCAGCAAGGCAAGCTTATGGCGTTTCTATCGCCAACAAGCCAGACCGATTTATCAACCGCGGTTATGCAACAACGTATGCATAAATCTCCAGCCGAGCTGGCGTTGATCCGCGAAGGGGCGCGCATTGCTGATATTGGCGGCTATGCCATTCGTGATGCGGTAAAGCTTGGCCAGCGCGAAATCGATATTGCCATGGCCGGACGTGACGCGATGGAACTTGCCATCGCCGAGGCCTTTCCCGATGCCGAATATCGCGATAGCTGGGTTTGGTTTCAATCTGGACTCAATACTGATGGCGCGCATAATCCAGTTACCAGCCGGAAATTGCAAAAAGGTGATATTTTGTCGCTAAACAGCTTTCCAATGATTTCGGGCTATTATACCGCGCTGGAACGAACCATGTTTGCAGGTTCAGTTGACCCAGCAAGCCTCGGCATCTGGCAAACGAACATCGCCGCCCATGAATATGGCATCAGCCTGCTAAAGCCCGGGATGCGGTGCAGCGAGGTAACGCATAAGATCAACGCCTTTTTGGAAGACCGTGATCTGCTTCAATATCGCAGTTTTGGCTATGGTCATTCCTTTGGCATTCTATCGCATTATTATGGCCGCGAAGCGGGGCTTGAGCTGCGTGAGGATGTTGATACGGTTCTTGAACCGGGGATGGTTGTATCGATGGAACCGATGCTAACAATTCCACATGGACAAGCTGGGGCTGGCGGCTATCGTGAACATGATATTTTGATTATCAATGATGATGGCAATGACAATATCACTGGCTATCCATATGGACCGGATTTCAATATTGTTGGCTAGATATCTTTTATCCGGTTAGTCAAAATTCACACCGAACCTGCCCACCACAGGTTTGGTGCCTTTGACGTGCTATTAAGGATTATGCCGGTTGCCCCGCTTTGCCCTTGATTGCCAGGGGACATATCCGCAAGGAGTGGCTTATCCGTTTCTTTGTTGAAGTCACCATTTAATAGTCCTATATCTCAGCCTGACACAGTGCATCAACACCGATCATCACCAAGGAAATTTATGATGGAAATCGCTGACGAGATTACGATCCCTGCCCCTCGCGCCGGAGTCTATGCGGCGTTGAATGATATCGCAATCCTCAAGGCCTGTATTCCGGGATGCGAATCACTTGAACGCGAATCCGATACCAAGCTTGTTGCCAAGGTCACTTTGAAAATCGGGCCAGTAAAAGCCAAATTCAACGGCACGGTCATGCTTGATCAATCCAAGGCACCTGATGGTTTTAGCCTATCGGGCGAAGGCGAAGGCGGCCTTGCCGGTTTTGCCAAGGGCGGCGCTGATGTCACTTTGACCGAAGATGGTGAGGCCACAATTCTGCATTATAGCGCAAAAGCGGAAACCGGCGGCAAAATCGCCCAGCTCGGCGGCCGACTGATTACCAGCACGGCCAAAAAACTGTCTAAGGCGTTTTTCGAAAAATTTGAAAAAATTATGACTGGTGAGCTTGAGGTCCAACAAACAAGCTAGCGCATCCAGATTGGCTATAACTTCAGCCTATTAGAAACTTTTGATGCATTGGTTGACAGCAAAGGCCAACTTATAAAAGCGGGACATCACTGGCGCAGATCTAACTCGACGCATTGTCGATACTGGGATCGGCAATGTACTCGCACAATCACCAGTTAACAGTCCAGCAAGCGCCTGACCAAAAACCGTTCCGGTTGTAATTCCACGGCCATTGTAGCCAATTGGCGTGAAGAGGTTATCCGCAAGCTTGTATATATACGGCAAATGATCTGGCGTCATCGCAATCTGGCCATTCCATGCCTCGTCAAACGTAACAGGCCCAAGATCAGGAAAAATGCGATCAAGCTGTTTTTGTGCCCATCGGTATGAGACTCCACCATGATGTGAACCCATCACATGTCCCATCGAGCCTATAATCAGCCGGTCCGTATGGTCGCGTCGAAGGCTTAACATTATTTTTCCCGTATCCCATAGCCCCTGTCGATATGGCAAAATATGTTTAATCCGATCACTCATCCGGCTCGTGGCAAGTTGAAAATAATGAATCATAGTAAAACTATGTTTTAACCCGGGCCATAATTCATCAGTATAGGCATTGGTTCCTAGAATAACATGGCGCGCCATCAGCGCACCCTTGTTTGTAACCACCTGCCATAGACCAGCCTCATGCTTTAATTCTTTCACGGTAGTACCCAAACTTATCATAGCACCAGCCGCAAGCGCCGCCCGGGCAAGACCACGGCAATAGGCCATGGGATTAATAGTTCCAGCACGGTGATCAAGAAGAGCTCCATAAAAAGCCGTACTGCCAATATGTGATGCTGCCTCATCACGCGATAACAAATCAACCGGCTCACCAAGCCTATCCCATGCTGCCTTGCGCGCAATCAAATCATCAAGCCCGGCTGGCCCATCCGCAGCATGAATCGTTCCAGTTCGGGTAGGGTTGCATTGAATCTGGTACTTTTCAATCAGGGAAAATACATACTCTGGCGCACTACTAAACCGATTTATGAACCGGCTGCCATAATCTTCGCCCAGTATTTTGAGAACATCCTGTGGCGGTAGCCAAGCCGCAGCGTTCACCAGACCAACATTGCGTCCTGACCCGCCAAACCCAATATGATTAGCTTCGATAACATGACATGAAAGGCCTTTTTCGGCACAATGCAAAGCGGTTGAAAGGCCGGTAAACCCACCACCAACAATAGCGACATCAACCTTCCCCCCGACGGCACTAGTTTGATTTGGCTCAGTTTCAGCTGCGGTAATATCCCAGATTGAAACTGGATCACTTTTCCTCAACCGCCTTATCTCCCCCATGATTATGTGCTGCCTAAAGCACCTCAATTGCCCGCTGGCTAATGGATTTGCAATCGCTTTTACACCCGTCGCACGCGCCAATCATACGTTCAAACATGGCTTGCCCCTAAAGATTTTACAATTGTTATTTGCTGCACAGGCAACTAGCGAAGAGGTGGTAGCATATCAGACTGTCCAGCGCGACAACGGTAATTTGACCAGAACAAAAATGGCGAGCAACCCTCCCGGTATCATTACGATGAGAATCCCATCTCCAATGGGCATCAGATCGCCAAAAAACCCAATGAGGATCCCGCCAACTGTCAGGCTACCAAACGAAACACTCGACCACCAAGTCATAACCCGTGCACGGTAATCTTCTTCCACCGTAAGCTGGATCAAAGTCTGTGCACCAATGCCCGCAACCGTGGCGGTGAAGCCCGTTAGCACAAAAATCAAACTCATCGGAATGATCGTGCTTGTCAGATTTAGACAGGCCGTTCCGATAATGCCAATGGCAAGCATTGGCCATAAGCAACGCTGGATAAAATCTGGTGACAATTTGCCAAGCCCAATCCAGCCTGACGACAGCAAAGCGCCAACACCAGCAGCGGCCGTAGCTGTCGCCAAGGCCTGACTTTCGCCGCCAAGAACCTGGCCAATGATCGCAGGCTGAATTTCCAAAACACCGCGAACCAGAAAGCTATTCAACGCCACCATACATAGGGCGGTAAAAATAATTGGTGTTTGCAAAGCCACCTTGCCGCCATCTCGCATCTTTTGAAAAAACCGGTCGGCATTCGGCTTTGCCTTGGCACGCGGTTCAAGTGGCAATAGCGCCAAGGCCACGATCAGCGGCGCATAAAGAATAAACGCAATCCCAAATGTGGTTGCAAGGCCAAGGATCGCAATCGCAAAGCCGGACAGTCCCGGGCCAATAACGCGTGACATGTTCCATGAAACCGAATTCAACCCGATGGCACTGGCAAGGTAAGGGCGCGGCACCACAATAGAGATAAACACCAGCCGGATCGGGTGATGAACAGCACTGAGCAGGCCAAGGGCAAGCGATGTTATAATCAAACTATGCAGATTATGCAGGTCAAAATATTGCAGGGCAAAGATCACAAAACTGACAAGCATCATCAGGATTTTTGTAATTAGAAAGGCGCGCCGCATATCCCAGCTTTCGGCATAAACAGCAATAAATGGCCCAATGATGCCAACCGGTGCCATCAAAGCAATGGACACAAAACTTGTCCAGAAAGTGGATTCGGTAATCTGCCACGTCAGCCAGCCAAGACCCACTTTTTGAATCCATGTGCCAAGCAGTGACAATGTGTTTGTCAAAAAATAAATGACAAATGGCCGTAATGTGAATGCGTTCATTTGTTTTACCATGCCAGTTTCTTAAACCGCTGAAACATAATCAAGAAACTGTTCAATGGCGCTATTGAAACTGACAGAATCTTCACAATAGGGCGCATGACCAACGTCTGCCAGTAACCAATGATGCGCTTGCGGCAAACCAGCTTTTAACGCGGCGGCTGCATCCGGTTTTACCACCACATCATCGGCACCGGTAAAAATGGCGACTGGAGCATTGATTTTATCAAGGAACGGGCTTGTATCGAGATATTGCATCGCAAAGCCGCCACAACGGATACCCTCAACACGGATTTCACCAGCGACAGCCGCCAGAAACGCCATGATTTGCGGATCAATCTTTCCCGACAGCATCTTGCCAACCCGAAGCGCGCCATAAGACGCATCATCCATCACTTCGCGCTCCCGGATCCGCTCCTGCTCTGCCGCCCTAAGCGGCGAGCCAACCGGCTGTGCCCGTCCTTTGTGCGTGCAGGAAAGAATGATCGCTTGGCATATGTCTGGATGGGTTGCGCCCAAAACCTGCGCCAGCATACCACCCATCGAATGGCCAATAATAACGGCCTTGCCGGTGACAAGGCTGGAAATCAGTGCGGCAACCTCATCAGCGATTGCAACCATACCGCCGTCAACAAATTGCGATCCACCGAAACCGGGGGCATCAATGGCAATTACCGTCTGACTGGTAAAATGGGCAAATTGGCAAGCCCAGCTCTTGCTGCTGCCATTAAATCCATGCAGAAATACTAAGGCAGGACGTTCACTGTTTTCAATCTGTGGTTGATTGACTCGGTATGACGTGATCATACCGCTTGCTTCATTCCGAAAACTAGATAATGGCGGCAAGAAATCTATAAGCTGTTGATAACTTCTCATATAAAACTTAAGTCCAAATTTAAGTGCATATTGCAATTCATGTGTAGACAAATTTGTAGCCGTATAACAGAGTATTTTCTCAGGGTGCGAAATTGTGCTCCAAAAAATCATATAAATGGGAGAGTTAAATGAAATTTTCTAGATTCTTGATGACAAGCTTTGCGGCCATCGGCTTGTCAATCTCTGCGAACGCAGCAGATCTTCGAGTTGGCTTAAAATCAGAACCAAGTTCTATCGATCCACATTATCATAATCTTGGTCCCAACAATGGGTTTGCAACTCATATCTTTGGGACCTTGGTTGGAAGTGATGAAAACCAGCAGCACTACCCTGACCTTGCCGTTTCTTGGAAACCCGTCAATGACACAACCTGGGAGTTCAAACTTCGTAAAGGCGTAAAATGGCATGATGGAAGTGCATTCAGCGCTGATGATGTGATGTTCACCGTTGAGCGCGCTCAAAATGTACCAAATTCACCGTCAAGCTTCGTAACTTACTTGAAGGGCAAAACCTTCAAAAAGATTGACAGCCACACAATCCACGTCGTCACTGCAAAACCATATCCGTTAATGCCAAATGACCTCAGCACTGTTAAAATAATTTCTGCGAAAGCCGGTAACGGTGCAAGCACTGAAGACTACAATAGTGGAAAAGCAACGGTCGGAACTGGCCCATACAAGTTCATTGAATGGGTTCCAGGCGATCGAATAGTACTTGAGCGCAATGCGTCGTATCATGGTGCGAAAGCGGCTTTTGATAAAGTGACTTTCAAGCCAATAAAGGCGGGCCCAGCTCGTATCTCCGCTCTTCTAGCAGGTGACGTTGACTTTATTGATAACGTTCCCCCACTTGATGTGGCCAGACTCAAAACTGAAAAAAACGTTCAGTTGAGTAGCGGACCATCAAACCGCGTAATTTATCTGCACATGGACCAGTTTCGCGAAAACTCTCCACATATCACCGCAAAAGACGGTAGCCCAATAAAAAACCCACTAATGGATGTAAGAGTTCGTAAGGCAATTTCTTTGTCAATTAATCGTGATGCAATCGTTTCGCGAGTTATGGAAGGAATAGCTGTAAAAGCTGGTCAGCTTTTGCCTGCAGGCTTTCATGGCGTATCGTCCAAAATGAAGCCTGATCCCTACGATACTAAAATGGCTAAAAAACTAATGGCTGATGCCGGCTACCCTGACGGCTTCAAGATGACCATCCATGGACCAAATGACCGTTACATTAACGATGCAAAAATTGCTGAGGCTCTTGCGCAGATGTTGAACCGTGTTGGTATTGAAGCGAGCGTAGAAACAATGCCCAAGGCTGTTTATTTCAAGCGTGCTTCAAGAGGGGGTCCAAATAAATCGCCTGAGTTTAGTTTTATGCTTCTCGGTTGGGGCGCTGGCTCTGGTGAGGCATCATCACCTCTAAAAGCTCTTTTGCACACATACGATAAGTCAAAAGGTTTAGGTGCTGCTAACCGTGGCCGTCACTCCGATGCTGAAGTTGACAAACTTGTCAAACAGGCCCTTGCAACCGTCGATGCTGATGCACGCGGAGCACTTCTCGCTAAAGCCACTGAAAAGGCAGTTGGTGAGAACTACGGTGTCATCCCGATGCACTACCAAGTTAATACTTGGGCCGCAAAGGCCGGTTATAAGTACTTGCCGCGGACTGACGAGCGCACCATCGTAACCGGTCTGTCAAAGAACTAGTGTAGGCTTTGAACATCTGATGTACCTCACATTGCTCTGTAGATTTTTGCATTGTGGGGTACAAATTCATTTTTGGGATTAGACCATGACAGCATTTATTCTTCGGCGATCACTCCAAAGCATTGTCGTTTTGTTTATAATGTCGTTGATAGTGTTTGTTGGGGTAAACCTGGTCGGTGACCCGGTGGATATGTTAATTAACCCAGAGGCTGATCAGGCTGAAATAGATCGTGTTATACGTGATCTTGGTCTGGACAGGCCTGTTTCCGAACAATATTGGTATTTCGTTTTAAACGCATTCCAGGGAGATCTTGGACGTTCATTTATATTTGGTGAGCCAGCGCTGAAATTAATTGTCCAACGGATGCCGGCAACTATGGAACTGGCTTTAGTCTCACTTCTAATGGCCGTTGTTTTTGGAATCCCGCTAGGAATTTATGCTGGACTCAAGCCAAACAGTAAATTTAGCAAAACAATCATGGCTGGATCCATATTAGGGTTTTCAATGCCTACCTTTTGGGTTGGTATAATTTTAATTATGTTCTTTTCAGTGCATCTTGGCTGGCTGCCATCGACTGGCCGTGGTGACGTTGCCACCTATTTCGGCGTTACCAGTTCAGCCTTCACACTTGATGGACTGTCTCACATATTTTTGCCTGCGTTCAATTTAGCTTTGTTCAAACTTTCATCTGTTATCCGTCTAGCCCGTGCTGGAACTCGTGAAGTTATCCTTCAAGACTACATTAAATTTGCGCGCGCAAAGGGTTTAGCCGAGTCCCGAGTGGTTCGGATTCATCTTTTAAAAAATATAATGATCCCCGTCATAACGATAATCGGTCTCGAGTTTGGGTCGCTAATAGCATTTTCAACTGTAACGGAAACAGTTTTTGCATGGCCAGGAATGGGCAAGCTTATCATCGACTCAATCTACAACCTAGATCGACCAGTCGTTGTGGCCTATCTCATGATCATCGTGGTGATTTTTGTCATGCTGAATCTAATCGTTGATATTCTGTATTCAGTTCTTGATCCACGCGTAAGAATAAAAGGGGTTAGCTAATGAGTGCGTCTGCAAACAAACAAAGCTACGACCTTCCCGCGGCAGGTCTCAGAAAATTCTGGTTAGATTTCTCCGAAAGCCCAACCGCCGTAATTGCTTTATTTGTTTTTCTAATAATATTGTTTATCGCTATATTCGCCCCTTGGGTTTCACCGTCAAACCCCTATGATTTGACTAGCGTAGACATAATGAATAGCCGGCTGCCGCCGGGTTCAGAGGATTTTTCAGGGAATTATTATTTACTTGGAACAGATGGGGCAGGCAGAGATATGCTATCCGCTATCTTTTACGGCCTTCGAGTGAGTTTGGGAGTTGGTGCACTTTCAGGTCTAGTTGCTCTTATTCTTGGTGCCTCGGTAGGCTTATCTGCTGCATATTTTGGCGGCAGGTTTGAAACAATTATGATGCGCATAGTTGATATTCAGCTGAGCTTTCCATCGATTTTAATGGCGCTAATTATTCTAGCCGCTTTTGGAAAAGGTGTTGAGAAAACAATCATCGCATTAATATTGGTGCAGTGGGCTTATTACGCCCGAGCTGCACGCGCCAGCGCCTTGGTCGAAAAGAACAAGGAATACGTTGAGGCTGCAAAATGTCTTGCATTGGGTGATAAGAGGATAATATTAAGTCATATCGCGCCCAATTGTATGGCTCCACTGATTGTTGTTGGCACGCTGCAAACTGCACACGCTATTTCTCTCGAGGCAACTCTGAGTTTTCTCGGCCTTGGACTTCCAATTACAGAGCCATCTCTAGGACTCCTAATTGGAAACGGCTTTGAGTACATGTATTCAGGTGATTTTTGGATAAGTATTTTCCCCGGTATTGCATTGTTGATTACTATTGTTTCAATTAATTTAGTGGGGGACCAACTGCGCGACATGTTTAACCCTCGCCTGCAAAAGTGAGGCAAGCATTGGAACCAATTTTAAAGATTAATAATCTACAGACACATTTTTTTACAAAGGCAGGAATTTTAAAAGCTGTAGACGGTGTAAGCTTTGAAATCGCCGCAGGCGAAATTGTTGGGCTTGTTGGCGAGTCCGGTTCAGGGAAGTCAATAACTGGTTTTTCTGTGATGGGTTTAGTCGATCCACCTGGAAAAATTATTGATGGGAACATTAATTTCAAAGGAAAAGATTTGAGCGCCCTCTCAAATGATCAGATGCAGAATATTCGTGGCAACCGGATTGCCATGATCTTCCAAGATCCAATGATGACGCTAAACCCTGTTCTGCGGATTGAAACGCAGATGATAGAAGCTATTCAAGCTCATGATGGCAGCATTAGCCGTGAAGATGCAAGAATTCGGTCACGCGACACACTTGGACTTGTCGGCATTTCTTCACCAGATGAAAGGCTTCGCGCCTACCCTCACCAATTTTCTGGAGGCATGCGTCAACGTGTTTCGATCGCCATTGCAATGTTAAACCGACCCGATTTGATTATTGCTGACGAACCAACAACAGCCCTAGATGTTACTATTCAGGGCCAGGTCATCAGTGAAATGCAAAAATTATGTCGCGAAACACAGACAGCTTTGCTATGGATTACCCATGACTTAGCTGTTGTCGCAGGCATCGCAGATCGCGTGTGCGTTATGTATGCTGGTCGAATAGTTGAACAAGGTTTGGTTGCTGACATAATTGCAAATCCAATGCATCCCTATACTCAAGGGTTGATGGGAAGCGTACCAAGCCAAAATCAACGCGGCAAACCATTGCAACAAATCGACGGTATGGTGCCTTCAATGCTCAACCTTCCAGTGGGGTGTGCTTTCCAAAATCGTTGTAATTACGCAAATGAAAAATGCTCCAATATACAGCCAGACATCACACAAGTAGCAGATGGCAGACAAGTCCGTTGCTTTAATATTCCAGTGGGGCAACGGCTATGAAGCCCATTTTAAAGGTACAAAACCTCTCAAAAGATTTCATTAAGTCGTTGGACCTTGTAGCTAAAGGTTTGAATCGTATTGGGCAAAATTACAAAGAGGAAGTTGTCCACGCTGTCGATGATGTGAATTTTTCAATTTTCAAAGGCGAGATCGTTGGCGTAGTGGGGGAGTCAGGCTGTGGAAAGTCGACACTTGGGCGTATGGTTGCTGGAATTTTATCCCCTTCAACAGGATCTGTTGAATTTGACTCAAGCCAGGCTAATAATAAAGAAATACCCAGCGCACTCAGAACACAGATGATTTTTCAAGATCCGTTCTCCTCATTGAATCCCCGAAAACGGGTAGTCGACATTATCACTGAAGCGCCGATTTATCACAAACTAATTCCTCCATCAGAAAAGCGCGCCTTTGCCACTGAAATGCTGCAACGGGTCGGGCTTGATCCAGATACGCTTGAACGATACCCACATCAATTTTCTGGCGGGCAACGGCAACGTGTTGGTATTGCGCGGGCGCTTGCCGTTTCGCCTGAATTTCTGGTTTGTGATGAATCGATCGCCGCGCTTGATGTATCGATTCAGGCGCAGATCATTAATCTTTTTGTTGATTTGAAAGATAAATTTGATCTGACCTATCTTTTTATCAGCCATGATATCGGCGTGATCGAGCATATCTCGGATCGGGTGATCGTCATGTATCTTGGCCGGATTGTCGAAACGGCGCCGATTGAAACCTTCGTCAAACAACCAAACCATCCCTACACGCAAGCGCTTCTTACAGGTGTGCCGAGGCTAGAGGTCGGCAAACGTCAATATGAACCGATCAGTGGGGAAATCCCATCACCGCTGTCACCGCCAACGGGCTGTCATTTCCATCCAAGATGTAATTTTGCAACGGCGCGCTGCAAAGCAGAAAAACCGGCATTACGCAAAATTGCACCAGCGCATTTTTCCGCCTGTCATTTGAATGATGAGGCCTAATTCCTATTGCTGAACCACCGCTTGTAATGGCTTTCCGGCAAGCGCCAGAACACAGCTTGTCAGAACCCATGCGCCTTTGGCGATGGCTTCATTGCTGGTGAATTCCTCCGGGCAGTGGCTTAGCCCATCCCGGCACGGAATGAAGATGATGGCCGCCGGTGCAAAACGTGACAGATGCGCTGTATCATGACCGGCACCGCTTGCCAGCTTTGTCGCCGACAACCCATTGACCGCAGCCGCATCGCTAAGATTTTGCATCAGGCCCCTATCCATTGGCGCCATATCAGCCGCGGCAAGTGGCGTCAAATCAACAGCGCAATCGCGGCGTGTGGCGCTATCACGGCAAATGGTTTCTAATGCCGCCAGAAAGGCGCTTTTCGCATGGGCGCTTGCTGACCGCATATCAAGCGTCATTTCAACCTG
Organism: uncultured Alphaproteobacteria bacterium; assembly: GCA_913064995.1. Taxonomy (GTDB): domain Bacteria; phylum Pseudomonadota; class Alphaproteobacteria; order Puniceispirillales; family Puniceispirillaceae; genus UBA3439. The sequence continues at coordinate 10,782 of CAJYBL010000006.1, read as the reverse complement.
GCCAGGAACAATTGCGGCGCCATTTGGAAAAACCTCAATCTTGCCAATCGTTGCCACAAAATGCTGGTTTTCATCGCGGGCAATATCACTTGCTAAGCCATTTATCGCCTGAATGATATCTGCAGCCGCAACAAGTGCATCCTGCCGGTCATCCATCGGCGTTGTGCCGCTGTGACCAGCCTGACCCTTTACCGAAATTCCATATCGGTAAATCCCCGGAATCGCAGTTACTATTCCGATATCATGGCCTTGTGTTTCCAAAAACTTTGCCTGTTCGATATGAAGTTCAAGACAGGCCAGAATCTGATCCGCATCAGATCGCACTTCATCACAGCCAAGATTGCTGCCACCAATACGGGTGATCTCACTTGCAAGCTGGCGGCCATCGGCATCAACCCGACCCAAGATTTCAGGCGTTAACAGACCGGCCATGTGGCGGCTGCCAAGACAAGATGTGCCCCAGACATTTAATTCCTCACCAAGATAATCGACAATTTCTAGATCAAATGGCAATTCGATCTGATGTTCATTGAGATAATGCACCACCTCAAGCGCGGCAATAACACCAGCAATGCCATCAAACTGGCCACCCGCAGGTACTGTATCAATATGTGATCCGATTAGAACCTTTGCCCGATCTGCCTCGCTCCCATTCGCCCGTTTCAAATGAGCGGTGCGGGTGCCAATCAAATTACCACCTGAGTCGATATGGCAAACAAGCCCTGCCCCAGCAAAAGCATCGGCAAGCCAGTTTCGGGCGGCGTCAAATTCGGGACTGAAAACAAGCCGCGTATAGGGACGATCCGCTTCTGTAAAGCTGGCAAGCTTTTCAATGGCGGCGGCAATACGCGCTGTTTGCACTGTGGCTGGACTGACTTTCATTGAAACCGCCATCTGCTGTTTGACTGCTATCAAAATCAGCGTAGAGTTTAATTTAGGATTTTCAACCAGCCCATGATTGTTGGGAGCCATGTTTGGTCTTGAGCATCCACTTTTGGCAAGGATGACATAATTTTCTGACCACGGACAGCGTATTTAGGAGCTTAAAATGCAACTGGTGAAAGCATTGGTATCAGCGCATGAAGAACTGGCCTCTTGGCGGCAACATCTTCATCAAAATCCAGAAATTGCCTATGAAGAAAAAGATACATCCAACTTTGTTGCGGCCAAGCTTGAAAGCTTTGGTGTTGAGGTACATCGCGGGTTTGGCGGCACCGGTCTGGTTGGGGTGATCAAAGGCAATCTGGGCGACCTCGAGAGTGGCAAAGCGATTGGCCTTCGCGCCGACATGGATGCCTTGCCAATGTCTGAAGAAACCAATCTTGCCTATGCATCGCAGCGCCCCGGCCGCATGCATGCTTGCGGTCATGATGGTCATACAACCATGCTTCTTGCCGCAGCGCGACATCTTGCCGAAACGCGAGATTTTCATGGCACCATCTATTGTATTTTCCAACCCGCTGAGGAAGGCGGCAATGCTGGTGCCCGGTCAATGATCAAAGATGGTCTGTTTGAAAAATTCCATATGGATTCGGTCTGGGGCATGCATAACTGGCCCGGGCTAGAGGTTGGCCGTGCGGTTGCCCATTGCGGCGCGGCGATGGCTGGTGCTGATATTTTTGTTCTGACGATTGATGGCAAAGGCGGTCATGCCGCCATGCCACATTTAACAAAGGATCCGGTGGCGGCGGCTGGCATGTGTATTCTAGCACTTCAAACACTGATTTCGCGCCAGCTTGACCCGTTTGACCAGGCGGTGATTTCGCTTACGAAGCTTGAATCCGGAAGTGCCTTTAATGTGATTCCAGCCACGGCAACCATTGGCGGCACTTTGCGAACGATGAATGCCGAAACACGCTTACGGATGATTGCCGAAATTGAAACCACCGCAAAAAATGCCGCGGCCACCTTGGGGTGCGATGTTTCAATGGAATTGCGCCCAGGCTATCCGCCAACCTTAAACCATGAAAGCGATGCGCTGTTTGCACGTGATATCATCACTGACATGCTTGGCGCGGATGCGCTGGAAACCGACATGACACCGGTTATGGGTGCCGAGGATTTTTCTTTCATGCTGGAGAAAAAACCGGGGGCCTATGTCTGGCTAGGGGCGGGATTACAATCCGAAAATTTGCATAGCCCACATTTTGATTTCAATGATGATCTATTACCAATTGGCGCCAGTTTTTGGGTTCAGCTTGCCCAATCAAAATTAACCCAATCAACATAAAGCCAATCGGCCAATACACAGCCCAACTTCAGCCTAACGACTGGGTTTAGCGATTGGGTCTAGCGTTCAGAATTAAAGGCAAAGGCGCGAGCCCTTATGGGGCTAGCGCGGTATATTATTTAGAGGCCGGGTGCTTTTCCACCTATTTGGGCTTGGTAATAATTGGCGGGCTAACCTCTTTTGGAATGGGGCATTGATACGGCGTTTTCACCTGCCGGTCATTATGAACAGCGCGCGCCGCCTCAATCGTTTCTGGCGATTGAATCAACGCGCTGGCTGTTGCCGCCATCACTTTTGCTGCATGAATCATGCCCTTATGCGCCGCCGGTGCTTTTCCTTGGGCCACGGTTTGCCATGTATGAAATGGCGTGCCAACCGCGCAGGTGGCAACGCGCGCCTGAACCGTTGGCACCACCCAGCTCACATCGCCAACATCGGTTGACCCCTCACCGCCACTGCTTGTCCGGTCAAGTGGCGCAACAAAATTGCAAAGCGGCAGGTCAGCAGGGGTTTCCCGACCAACACGTTGAAAGCTGGCAGCGATATCATCCTTGGTCAAAGTCTGGCGAATTTCATTGGCAAAACCAGAATCATCAGCGTCAAACGGCACCGGCCCAAGCTTGTCAAATTCACGCTGCATCATTTCTTCAAGTGGGCGGTTGCCAACTAGATTGGAAACCCCTGAATAGACTTTTACTTCGACCCCGGTTCCGGTCATCAAGGCTGCGCCATCGGCAATGCTGCGAACGCGAGCAACAAGGTCGCGAAGGGTTGGCAGATCAGCCGCCCGCACTAGCTGGCGAACCGTTGCCTTTGCCTGAACAACATTCGGCGCAACCCCGCCAGCATCAAGATATGCATAATGCACCCGAGCTGAATCGGGCATATGCTCACGAAGATAATTCACCCCGATATTCATCAACTCGCAGGCATCAAGCGCACTTCGGCCAAGATGCGGGGCAGCCGCCGCATGCGCTGCCTTGCCATGAAAGGTGAAATCAATTCGCGAATTGGCAAGTGAATGGCCATGCTGGACAGCGTTAAAGGTAGAAGGGTGCCAAGAAATTGCCGCATCGACATCATCAAACAATCCATCGCGTGCCATATAGGCTTTGGCCGCGCCGCCTTCTTCAGCAGGGCAACCATAATAACGCACCCGTGCCGCAATGCCATTTTCGGCAAGCCAGTCCTTGACCGCTGTTGCCGCCAAAAGCGACGCTGCCCCTAACAGATTATGGCCACATCCATGCCCATTGCCGCCCGCTTCAATTGGGCTATGTTCGGCGACACCCGCTGCCTGACTAAGCTGGGGAAGCGCGTCAAATTCACCAAGAATGGCAATCACGGGCCCTTCGGTTCCAGCCTCACCCATAACCGCTGTTGGCATACCGCAAATGCCTTCGGTAACGGTAAATCCCTCGGCTTTGAGCGCCGCCACATGTTCGGCAACCGATGCAAATTCATTGTAAAGCGTTTCGGGTGTTTCAAAAACCCGATCGGATAACGCAATAAATTCAGCTCTTTTGGCATCCACCAATTTCCAAATCTGTTCTTCATTTAGCATGTTCAACTCGTTTCTTCCCAAAAGGACTAATCCAATCAAATGATGGAAAACCACAATTCTATAAATGAATGTTAAATCCAAAATGAAGCTTTACACAAATGCAAAACAAACAAGAATTATAGAAATTTTTAGCGGTAGCGCGCGATGCAAAGACGGAGGATTTTTAGCAAGGACGGGCGCAAAGACTGGAACAAAGGCGAGGATAAATTAACTGCGCATAAGCGCGCCATTCGGATCATAAGCCACTGCGCCCAGAATTTCAGCATCATAAAATAGTCCCAGAATTTCCACCTGCAATTTCGTCCCCGCGCCAGCATAGGTGGTTTTCACATAGCCCATTGCCATTGACTGGCCAACCCGATGCGCATAACCGCCCGATGACACATAGCCAACTACCTGCCCATCTTTTAATATGGCTTCGTCATTCGAGACATCAATCGCATCAACATTAATCACCATTGTGACAAGCCGCTGATCCGGCCCGTCTTTTCGCACTTTTAATGTTACCTCTTTACCAATGAAATCTTTATTCCAATTGATAAAGGTGTCCATGCCAGATTCAACTGCATTGAAATCAGGGCGGTATTCCAGCGACCACACACCCCAGCCCTTCTCCAGTCGCATTGATAACAGCGCCCGCGCGCCATACCAGCGATAGCCAAGATCGGCACCGGCTGCCTCAATAGCCTCGGCAAGACGGAGTAAATATTGCGGATGGCAATAAATCTCAAAACCCAATTCACCTGAAAAGCTGATCCGATTTAAAATCACCGGAACACCTGCAACAAAACATTGGCGCAAATCGCGGAATTTCAGGCTGTCAGCACCAACATCATCACGCGTAAGCCGCGCCAAAAGCATGCGTGATTTCGGGCCAGAGAGAGCAATCCCATGCCAATCGTCCGACCGATTGCGATAGGTCACATCATCGGGAAGATTCTTTTCAAACCAACGGCGATGCGCCTGCTGCATCGCGCCTGATCCAAAAAGCATGAAATGATCATCAGCAAGGCATGCCACGGTCAAGTCGCCATACAATTTGCCATTCGGCGTCAACATCGGCGTCAGGGTCAATCGGCCGGGCGCTGGGATATAGCCTGCCAAAATACGGTCAAGATAGGCATGCGCCCCCACCCCTTTAAATTCATGTTTGGAAAAATTGGCAATCTCAATACCGCCAACCGCCTCTTGAACGGCCTTGACTTCACGCCGAACATAATCATGCGAGCGGTTGCGCTCAAAACTTGGCACCTCGAAAGCATCATCAGCCCCATCGGCAAACCATAACGCATGTTCAAGGCCAAAGCCTTGCCCCATCAATGCGCCTTTTGCCACCATCCGGTCATAAAGTGATGTGGTTTTCTGCATCCGGCCTTTTGGCAAGGTTTCATTCGGAAAGGTCATCACAAACCGGCGTTCATAATTTTCGGATGATTTCACCGTTCCCCAATCAGGAGTTGCAAATTCACCAAACCGCGCCACATCCATTGCCCAAACATCAATTGACGGCTCACCATCAATCATCCATTCCGCCATGGTCAGTCCGACGCCGCCACCCTGACAAAAGCCAGCCATCACGCCAACAGCAACCCAGTAATTTTTCATCCCCGGAACCGGCCCAATCATCGGATTGCCATCAGGGCCAAAAGTAAACGGGCCATTAATGATGTTTTTGATCCCAGCCTTGCCAATGGCGGGAATCCGCTCAAACGACATTTCCAGCCGGTCAGCAATACGATCAAGATCGGGATTAAGCAATTCATGGCCAAAATCCCATGGCGTGCCGTCAATTTTCCACGGTGTTGATTTTGGCTCATAGGTGCCAAGGAGCATGCCATTGCGTTCCTGCCGAAAATAAATATTCGCCTCATAATCAATGCCAGCTGGCAAACGACCAGCCCCATCAGGTGCCATCCGGCTGGTAATCTCGTGAATATCCTCAGTGATTAAATAATGATGCTCCATTGGCTGAACCGGCAGATGCACGCCAGCCATCTTGCCAACTTCACGCGCCCATAATCCTCCACAATTGACAATTTGTTCAGCATTAATCTGCCCCTTTGGCGTTGTCACATCCCAACTGCCATCGCCGCGCTGTTGAACAGCGGTAACCGGCGTATGGGTGAAATAACGAGCGCCATGAACACGCGCCGCCTTGGCAAAAGCATAGGTTGCCCCCGATGGATCAAGATCTCCATCCTGATCATCCCAAAGCGCAGCGTAATAATGTTTGGACTCAATCAGCGGGTGCCGCTCGGCAAGTTCTTGCGGGCTGATAAATTCTTGATGAAGCCCCATATAGCGGGCCTTGGATCTTTCGCGCTTTAGATAATCATACCACTCTTTTGTTGAGGCGGCATAAAACCCACCAGTGATATGCAGCCCAACCGAATGGCCAGATATTTCCTCGATTTCCTTGTAAAGATCGATTGTATAGCTTTGCAGACGACTGATATTTGGATCTGAACTAATCGTATGAATTTGACCAGCCGCATGCCAGCTTGACCCTGACGTCAATTCATCACGTTCAAGAAGCACAACATCCTTCCAGCCAAATTTGGCAAGATGAAACAGGATCGAGCAACCAACAACACCGCCACCAATCACCACTACTTTGGCATGTGTTGGAAGCGGTTTCACGGTGCCAGTTTCGCCGCTTTGAATTTCGGGCATGGCAGATCTCCTTGATCATTACGAAGACATCTCACCTAAATTCGTAAAACTATGGCAAAGTTAGCGTCAAGCAATTCTTCGCCATTGCCAAGCCCGTCAATGATGCCAATCAGTCCTGTCAATCAACCTCACTGGTCCTTGCGCCCAATCAATTGTAACCCAATCATCAGGCCAATTGGTAAGATGATCATCAATGAAGAAATGGCGCAAATCCGTTTAAGTTGAACCGGCAGAGTCTACGGTGGCTTTTTGAAACCGCTTTTGATCAGTGATCATCCAGCTTGCGCATCGCCCTAATTATAGATTTCGCTTGAATACTTGGTTGCCAGAAATGCGTCCAGACCTTCAATGCCACCTTCATAGCCATAGCCACTAAATTTCAATCCGCCAAACGGCGTTTCAACCGAATGGACATGAAGCGAATTGACCGCCAGCATCCCAGTTTCGATTTCTGATTTTAAAATTCGTACCGTCTTTGGGCTGTTGCTAAAGGCATAGGCAGCAAGGCCGAATGGCAAGCTATTGGCACGCTCGATTACTTCATCAAGACTATCGAAACTTATCGTTGGTGCGATCGGGCCAAAAGGCTCTTCGGTCATGATGCGCGCGGTTTCAGGAACATTGCCAAGAAGCGTTGGCTGATAGAATGACCCCGGGCTTTGGATACGGCCGCCACCAACCAATAGCTCGGCACCTTTTGACACCGCATCGGCAACAAACCCGTCCATAATGTCAATCCGGCGTTCGGCAACAAGCGGCCCCATGCTAGAACTAGCGTCAAGCCCATTGCCCGGATTGACCGCCTCGACATGTTTTTTGAACGCCGCCAGAAATTCATCATGTACGGCCGCCTCAACAAAAAAGCGGGTTGGTGAAATACATACCTGACCAGCATTGCGGAATTTACCCATCGCGCACAGCTGCGCCGCGGCTTCAATATCAGCATCTTTAAATACCATCACAGGCGAATGGCCGCCAAGTTCCATTGTACAGCGGATCATATTCTTAGCAGCAAGCTGCTGAAGATGAATGCCAACTGGCACGCTGCCGGTAAAGCTAAGCTTGCGCGGAATTGTCGAGCCAAGAAGATGCTCAGAGACATCTGACGGCACCCCAAAGACAATATTCAGCACACCCGCTGGCAAGCCTGCATCAACCAAAGCTGCACCAATCGCAATCGCGGTCGCTGGCGTTTCTTCGCTTGGTTTAATTGTAATCGAACAACCCGCAGCCAAGGCACCGGCAACTTTGCGCATCACATTTGTTGCAGGAAAATTCCAGGCAACAAAGGCCAAGGCTGGCCCAACTGGCACTTTACGCGCCTCATGCTGCATGCCCGGAAAGCGTGATGGAATAATCCGGCCATAGATGCGTTTGCCTTCTTCACCATACCAGCGCAGAAGATCAATCGCTACCTGCATTTCAATTTTTGACTCGGCAAGCGGCTTGCCCATTTCACGCGTCAGATTGGCGCTATTAACCTCAAATTGGTCTTCGAGAAGGCAAGCCGCCTTTTCCAGAATGGCCTGTCGGCTTAGGGGTGTCATTGCCCGCCAGTGGTTGAAACCATCACGGCTGCTGTCGAGGGCTCGATCAAGATCTGCTGGGCTGGCATGCGGTACCTGCCCTATTTCGCTGCCGTCAGCCGGACAAATAACCGGCTCGCTTTTGCCCGTACTGCCAAGAACCCATTCACCAGCGATTAGCATTTTCAATTCTGGGTAGGACATCGTTTAGTCTCCATTTCGCATTTTAATTACAGGCCTAGTATGGATGGCAATTCGCCTTGCTTCAATCACAAAGACGGCACGGCCGGCAATATTTGGCAGATGAGGGTTGTCCTAATAGTGATGGTCTTGATTTTGCTGACGCAACCCCTCCTCGGCTGCCTGAATAAACATCGATGCCAAGGTTGTTCGGGGCCGGTCAGCCGGAAACATAAAAGCAAACTCATAGTGAATTGTAGGCTCCAATTGCCGCACAACAACATTGCCACCACTATTTGATTTTGCGGTGAATGGATCAGCAATCGCAATGCCTATTCCATCTTCGACAAATTCATTCACCGCAACAGCCGTTGTTTCAAATTGGGGTTTATAATCAATTCCCGCCGTCGCAAAAAGCTGGTCAATCCGCATCCGGCCAATCGTGCCTCGCGGCAAGCCAACCAAGGCCTCACCGGCAAGATCCGACAGGCTTATTTTGTGCCGCTTGGCCAATTCGTGCTGCTTGTGCAGAACGCAGACCCCCGGAAAACGGCCAATGTGAACCATATGTTCGCTTGGATAGGTAAAGGGCAATGCCACCGCGCATAGGTCAAATTGCTGACCCTCGATTCGTCGTTCTAGCTCGCCCCGACTGACGACTTCGATATTGACCGAAACACGAGCCGCCTTTTCTTTGAAAATACGCAATACTTTTGGCATTAGGCCACGCGCAAGTGTCGCTGAGGTCAAGACTTGCAGATGACCGTCTGAAACCCGCCGGATCTGATTTGCCTTTCGCACAAATCTATTCAGGGCTTCGGCTGCCGAATCCGCTTCCGCCAATAGCAATTTTCCTTCAGCAGTTAATCTTAACCGGCGCTTGCTTCGATCAAACAGGCTGATACCAAGCTGGCTTTCAAGCGATGCGATGTGACGGCTCATCGCTGATTGGTCAACGCCAAGAATTTTAGCCGCATCGGTCATGCTGCCAGCACCAGCGATGACGCGGAATGTCTCAATCCAGCGAAAGGGAGGTTGTTTCATCTTTCTACCTATGTAATTTATACATAGTTATACGGTTATTTTTCATTTTTTATCATCATTTATTTCGCGTAGTCTGTTTTTCTATAGTGAATCGAACCGAGGTAAAAATGAACGCGAATGACAGTTTTGAGGTAATTCCATCGGGCGCGGCGCTTGGCGCTGATGTTGTCGGCTTGGATTTAACGCAAGAAATTGACAGTGCCGTTTTTGATCGCGTAATTGACGCATGGGACAAGCATTTAGTTCTGCGCTTTCGCAATCAAAACTTAACCGAAGATCAGTTTGTGCGGTTTTCACGCTATTTTGGCAGCCTCGACAAGGCGCCGACTCGGCCTGTTAACGGAAGCTATCATCCATCACGCGAAGAAATTGCCGTGATTTCGAATATTGTCCAAGGTGGTGTTCCGATTGGCGGGCTTGGCAATTCGGAATTGGTTTGGCATCAGGACATGACCTACAAGGATTTACCGCCCAAGGCCAGCATCCTTTACGGGCTGACAACCCCAGCCACTGGCGGCGATACGCATTTTTACAATCTCAACCGCGCCTATAAAACATTGCCTGATGCCTTACGTGAAAAAATCAAAGGCCGGTCATGCAAACATGATGCAACACGAAATTCGGCTGGACAGTTGCGGGCAGGATTTGACGAAAATTATGACAACGAAAGCCGCCCGGGTGCAATACACCCACTCGTGATCAAACATCATGCTACAGGCAAGGAATCGCTTTATGTCGGACGTCGTCCCAATGCGTGGATTGTCGGGCTGTCGGATGAAGAAAGCGACCAGCTTTTGGATGAAATTTGGCAGCATATCGAAAATGGACCACATCATTGGGCGCAACAATGGCAGCCAAAGGATATCGTGATTTGGGATAATCGTTACACGCTTCACATGCGCGGCGATCTTGACCCTACGCATGACCGGCTTATGCATCGCACGCAAATCCAAAATGAAACTGCCCCTGCCGCTGCTTGACCAAATGCAAATGCCGCAATGATCTAAATCCATTGATGCTTGTGGCGCCTGCCACAAACGCCTTTTTATTCTTTCTTGCTGGTGAACATAAACGGTCCCGCCAGCATTCCCACCGCTATCTTTAACCTAAGGCGTATTTGATTTGGAACTTATCGATATTCTTCTGGTTTGCCTTATTGCATTTGTTACCGCAGGCATCACCGGCATCACCGGTGTTGCAGGCGGGCTATTACCCGCGGTTTTTCTGACGCCGATCATTGGCATCACCTCAGTCATGCCGGTCTTGGCGATCATGCTTTTATTTGGCAGCGTGTCACGCGCCTGGATCAACCGTGCCAATTTTCATCGCGACGCATTTGGCCGCATTGCAATACCAGCAGTACCGATGGTTGTACTTGGCGGCATTTTTTATGCCCAGCTAGAACCAAAGATGATTGCCTTGATGCTGGGAAGCGTTGTTCTAGCGTCGATTCCCATTCGCCGCATTGCCAAATCCTATGAAATCAAAACATCGCGCAGCATGTTAAGCTGTGTTGGCGGCGTTTTCGGATTTCTGGCCGGATCATCAACTGGTCCGGGTCTCCT
>CAJYBL010000005.1 GCA_913064995.1 uncultured Alphaproteobacteria bacterium | reverse complement strand
GTTTCGGTCTTTGGTGCTGCTGGCATCGCCATCGGGCTTGCCTCTAAAATGCGTAATCGGCCTTTTGGCCCAAAACACCATGCGCCCGGATAGGGTGCAAAAGCGCGGATATGACAGTCTAGATCATCGGCGGTTTGTTGCCAATCAATCATCGCGTCGGCCGAGCTGATTTTGGCAGCATAGATGATGCCGTCATCGGCTTGCGGTATTGGTGATGCCAAACTATTTGGCGCGCCGGCAATCACCACACCAAGACATTCCGCGGTCAAATCGGCCAACCGGTCATGCAGGCTAGCGGCATTATCATGCTTACTGATTGCTGTTTGACGAACGCCAACAACAGGGCCGGTATCAAGTCCGGTTTCCATAATCATTGCCGAAATGCCGGTTTCACTGTCACCGGCTTGGATGGCACGTTGGATCGGCGCGGCACCACGCCACCTCGGCAATAAAGATGCGTGACCGTTCAAACAGCCAAATCGCGGAATGGCTAAAATAGTTGTTGGCAACAACATCCCATAGGCAACAACAACGAACAAATCGGCATTATGGCTTGCAAGCTGCGCCTCAATTTCAGCAGATTTTAAATGTTCAGGGGTAAAAATTGGCAGGCCCGCAGCATCAGCATAGGCGGCAACAGGCACCGGCGTTGTTTTCATGCCGCGACCCGATTTTTTGGCAGGCTGGCTATAAACAGCGCAAACCTCATGCGTTTTGACAAGATGATCAAGCGTCGGAATGGCAAAGGCTGGGCTGCCCATAAAGACAATGCGCTGCTTTGCGCCTTTCTGCGGCCGCGTATCGGCCATTTCGGCGTCTGCCATTTTAGCGTCTGAATGCGAGGCGGTCATGCATGACCTCCAGTTAGTTGCGCGATGTCGTTTGACGCATTTCCTTCATGACCCGCCGCAAAATCATATCACGTTTCAAGCGGGAAATATGATCGATAAACAGCACGCCATTCAAATGATCAATCTCATGCTGAACACAGGCCGCCAACAGCCCATTAGCAACAAGTGACTGCATCTCACCAGCCTCATCAAGATAGCGCACCTCAACTTCAGCTGGCCGTTCAACATCAGCTGTTTGGTCGGGAATAGAAAGACAGCCTTCTTCCAAAATGGCGCGGGCGTCTGATTCGCGAATAATTTCTGGGTTAATCATTTTGAATAATTCGGGTGCATCATCCTTGCCACAATCCATAACAATGACTCGCTGGCCAATATTGACCTGCGGTGCGGCAAGGCCAATGCCCGGCGCGTCATACATGGTTGCCGCCATATCATCCAGAAGCTGGCGAATGCCATCGGTGATTTCGGTCACCGGCTTTGCCGTTTCGCGTAAAATCGGATCTGGCACTTTAATAATTGGGACAAGCTTGGCAGTGGCTGGCATAAGTAAAATTCCTAAATGTGACTTCGGCCAAAGGAAACGGGCAATGCTGTTTGGTGCAGCACCATTTCATCCGGGTTTGGTCAGTTTCGGTTTTCATGGATTAGAAGATGGTGTCGTTGCAGTCAAGTTGCTAGCATGTCAAACTTGGCTCGAGGCAAATGCCAGACCATTTTTGAAACGGCTTTACAGGTGATGAACATGACTGGCATGGAACTGATTTTGATCGCAGGCCTGTTTGGCGTGATTGGGCTTGGTGTGCTGTTTTTACGGCGCGGGAAACAGCCGAAAAATGGCCAAGATTTTGCTGAATTGCGCGGCCAGCTTGCCCAAATGGCAAGCCAGTCCAATGAATTGCAACGGCTGATTGCCGAACAGATGGCGCAAAGCGAAGGCCGCCTTGGCAACAGGCTTGAACAATCGCTTCGTGACCAGAATGACAGAACGACCAAATCATTGACCGGCATGGCTGAAAAGCTGGCGGTCATCACCGAGGCCAACACCCATATTTCGGCGTTAACCAATCAGGTAACGCAGCTTCAAAATATCTTATCCAACAAACAGGCGCGCGGCAGTTTTGGCGAGGTACAGTTGGAAAATCTGGTGCGTGATGCGCTTCCGGAAAATGCGTTTGATTTTCAGGCAACGCTTGGCAATGGTCGGCGCGTCGATTGTTTGCTTCGCCTGCCAAATCCACCCGGGCCAATCGCCATCGATTCCAAATTTCCGCTTGAGGCCTATCGCCGTTTGGCTGGCGCAGTAAATGATGCTGAACGTGACGCAGCAAAGCGGTTGCTGGAAAATGATGTGAAAAAACATATTCAGGATATTGCCGAAAAATATATTATCCCGGGTGAAACCGCCGAAAGTGCCATTTTATTTTTACCGTCCGAATCGGTTTATGCCGAAATCAATATTCAATTGCCAAAGCTGGTCGAGGCCAGCCGCAAGGCGCGTGTCTATATGGCGGGGCCAGATAATCTGATGCTGTTGCTGCATACGGTCAGGGCCATTTTGCGTGATGCCCGCATGCATGAGGCGGCAGGTCTGATCCAGACACAGGTCGATCTGATGATGAAGGATGTGCATCGTCTCGAAGATCGTGTTGCCAAATTGGCAACGCATTTTTCCCAAGCCGAAAAAGATATTTCGGATATCCAGACATCAACTGGCAAGATTATTTCACGCGGCAATAAAATTGACGAAATCGAAGTTCTGGATGTCGACGAGGCAACACCGGCCACACCAAAAACCGACTTGCTAAGCTAGATGCGGGCTTGGTTGCAAAGATCGGATGATATGGCGTGATGAATGGCATGGTCGGACTCGTAATTATGCTAGCTAAAATTCTAGCTTGGCACGCGCTTTTAACGCCTGTGCCAGCGTGCCATCATCAAGATAATCCAGCTCACCACCAACTGGCATGCCATGCGCCAATCGGGTAATATCAAGCGACAGATTTGCTAGTTTTTCGCCGATATAATGCGCCGTGGTTTGTCCATCAACGGTTGCTGATAACGCCAGAATAATTTCGGCAGTATCGTCTTGTCCGGCGCGGCGAACCAGCCGGTCAATATGCAAATCTTCGGGCCCGCGCCCATCAAGCGCGCTAAGCGTGCCGCCTAGAACATGATACAGCCCACAATAAACCGACGCCCGTTCCATCGCCCATAAATCGCCAACATCCTCAACAACACAAATGCGGCTACGGTCCCGGCGACTATCGGCGCAGATACTGCAATGATCGGTGATATCTAGATTGCCACATTCAACACAGGCGCGAACATTGCTGGCGACATTATGCAGCTCTTCGGCAAGTGGAAGCATAAGACGGTCGCGGTTTTTCAGCAAAAACAGAACTGCGCGGCGCGCCGATCTTGGCCCAAGTCCCGGAAGGCGGCCAAGCTTACGGATCAGATTTTCAAGCGAATTATGCATTTCAAAACGGCAAATTCATTCCGGGTGGAAGCGGCAGCCCGCCGGTAATATCTTTCAGCAGACGCGCCTTTTCACCCGCCGCCTCATCAAGCGCGTTATTCGTGGCAAGACAGATCATATCTTCCAGCATATCAACATCATCAGGTGCCAAAGCTGCCGGATCAAGCTTTAGCCGAACCAGCTTGCCATCGCCGCTAACCGTTGCGCTAACGGCACCGCCACCAACCATTGCGGTAAATTCCATCGCGGCAAGATCGGCCTGCATGCTTTCCATCCGGCCTTGCATTTCTTGGACTTTTTTCATCATGCCAGCCATATTGCGCATCATCCCGACATCTCCTCATCATCGTCATTATTTTGTCCAGCTTCCAAAAGCCCATTATCATCGACAAGCGTTCCTGCCGCATCCGTGGCTTCGGGGTTTTTGATTTCATCAATGCTGGCACCGGGGAAAATATCTAGAATTTGTGCTACCAAAGGTTCGATAGCGATGGTGTCGCGAAGCTTTTCATGGGCATCACGCTGTTCTTCGGCAAGGGTTTGCGAACCGGCAGATTCGGACAGTGACACAAGCCAGCGTTGACCTGTCCATTGGCTAAGATATCGGGCGATATCGCCTGCCAGTTGATCAGGCGCAGCACCAACAAGACCAATTTGTAAATTGCCCGGTTTTAACGACACCAGCTTTACATGATTGCGGATTCGGGCTGCCAACAACATCTCGCCATTGGTTTCGGCAAGCGCGACAATCTCAGCAAGCGAGCTTGGCATGCCCGCCCCTGTCTCGATTGGCGCTGTCGCAATTTCTGCTGTCTCGATTGGGGCTGTCTCGACTGATGATGTGACAGGTGCCGATGCAACAGGTGTCGATGGTGCCGGCGTGGCTGTTGCCAGTGATGCGCTTGGCGGCGATGAGGGGCTGGTCTTTGGTAATTTCTGCATCAATTCGCCCGGGGTTGGCATGTGCGCTGTATGCGCCAGCCGAATGATCAGCATTTCGCACGCCGCCGCCGGATTGGGCGCTTGGCCAAGCTCGCCATGGCCTTTTAGCAATAGCTGCCATGCCCGTCCAAGGCGGGCAATGCCTGATTCGGCAAGACCGGCAATTATTTCGCGTTCGCTTTCGATCAGCGCGTCATCACTTCCACCTGCGGCCTGCATGCTTGCAAGATGGATTAAGTCTAAAAGATCAGTGACCAGCATTTCCGGCTCGGCACCACGGCTATAGGCAATGTTAAAAGCGGCAAGCGCCGAAGGGGCATCACCAGCCAGCGCGGCCGTCAGGACGGTTTGTGATTCGCGCCGTCCGGGTCGCCCAAGCATATCAGCAACCATATCATTGGTCAGCTTGTCCGCGGTCATTGCTGCGGCCTGATCAAGCAAGGATAGCGCGTCACGAACCGACCCTTCGGCGGCGCGCGCAATGGCAGCAAGCGCATCTTCATCCGCCGCAATCGATTCGCGTTGGCAAATCATGCCAAGATGTCCGGCCAGCATGGCCGCCGGAACACGACGCAAATCATAGCGTTGGCACCGCGATAAAATCGTAACCGGTACTTTTCTGATTTCGGTTGTGGCAAAGATGAATTTTACCGCATCAGGCGGTTCTTCCAAGGTTTTCAAAAGCGCGTTAAAGGCGCTTTTCGACATCATATGCACTTCGTCAATAATATAGATTTTATAGCGTGCTGAAACTGGCCGATAGCCAACACCTTCAATGATTTCGCGGGCATCATCAACACCGGTATGGCTGGCAGCGTCAATTTCCAAAACATCAACATGACGTCCTGCCGCAATGGATTTGCATGGCTCGCACTGTCCACATGGTTCAAGCGTGGCGTCACCATTCCCATCAGCACCAATGCAGTTCAGCCCCTTAGCAAGAAGGCGGGCCGTTGATGTTTTGCCAATGCCGCGAACACCAGTCAGCACAAAAGCATGCGCAAGCCTGCCAAGTGAAAGAGCATTCCCAAGCGTGCGAACAAGCGCATCCTGACCAATCAGTTCGGAAAAAGTATCGGGACGATATTTGCGGGCCAATACGCGATAGGCTGGCTTGGCGGTGTCAGTCATCGGCTGGTAAACACCTATCTCTTGCTCTTGGCCACGCGAAGATTTGTGACCGGTCGGATCAGTCGCGATTGGCGTTATCAAGCTGGCGACATCTTCAGCCAAGCTGAACCCCGAAAAAGGGAAAGGCCATTGCGGCCACGCCAAGCGAGATGCGCCAAAACGCCAAAAGTCAGCGGAAGACTGGGTGACCCGTAAACATCCTACTGCGGCTGCTTCCTTTCGGACCTGACCGAATTGGCAGGGGCAACGTCCGCCCAGCCTTCCTGCCTATCTGTATGAAACAAAGCAGCGGTTTCGACAAGTTTTTTATGGCCAAAGGCAAGGTTATTAACGCAATAAATGCCAAATTCGGACTTGTGATTATGACCGTGATGGGCTTGCCGGATAGCTGCCTAGAACGTGAACTTCGTCTTTGCTACAATAAAAGCGCAATTCTTCCATCGCGTTCTGCATTGCCGGATCATCAATATGTGCCTGAACATCCATATAGAATTGCGCCTGCTCGGCAACGCCAGCACGAATATAGGATTCAAGCTTGGTCAGATTGACCCCATTTGTTGCGAATCCGCCCAATGCTTTATAAAGCGCGGCTGGCACGCTTCGTAATTGAAACACCAGCGTTGTGATCATATCGCCTCCAGCGGCTGGAACCGATGGTTTCGCCGACATGAGCAAAAATCGCGTGGTGTTATGTTCATCATCTTCAGCCGATTCAAACAGAATATCGAGACCATAGATTTCAGCTGCCAAACGCGATGCAATGGCGCCAGTTTTCGGATCACCAGCGGCGGCAACATCCTTGGCCGCGCCTGCGGTATCGGGATGCATGACGGGGGTTAGGCCAAGTGCGCGAACACGGTTGCGGCATTGCGCCAGCCCCTGGGCATGACTGTGAACTTGGGTCAATTGATCAAGCGTGGCACCGCGCGGTGCCATGATGTGATGATTGACCCGGTGAAAATGCTCACCAATGATATAAAGCCCGGATGATGGCAATAGATGATGGATATCGGCAACGCGCCCAGCAATCGAATTTTCGACAGGCACCATCGCAAGGCTGGCGCGTCCATCTTGGACTTCGGTCAGCATATCTTCAAATGACGCGCAGGCAACCGGCTCCATATCTGGCTTTACGGCCTGACATGCCATATGCGAATAGGCACCGGGGACGCCTTGAAAGGCGATTTTGTTAACTGCATCTGACATCGAATTTCCTCTGACTTAACGGGCCTGTGTCACGGTCTGATCAACCCTGCCGTCATCAAGACCGGCCCGAAGCGCCGTTTTTACGAGGGTGACGCTGTGCTGTCAATCTTTGTGGTGCGCTGCGGCAGCGCGCATGCGGGCTGCTTCAAGATCTTCGGCGGTATCAATACCGCCAGGGGCGGTATCAATTTTGCCAATGGCAATGGTCATTCCAGCCTCAAGCGCGCGAAGCTGTTCCAGCTTTTCCGCCTGCTCCAATGGCGATGGCGGCAAAGCAACAAAACGGGCAAGCGCATCGCGGCGCCAACTATAAACGCCAATATGATGAAATAAGTCTGTTGTGCCGGTGGGAATGGCAGCGCGGCTAAAATAAAGCGCGGTTCCGAAATCGGCATCTTGCCAGCTAACAACGGCTTTGACCACTTGCGGCCTTGCGGCTTCTTCGGCGCTGGCTGGCGTGACCAGCGTTGCCAGATCGGTTTCGCCACGATCAAGCGTTGCGCCAAGCAAATGCGGAATTTCGGGTGATAAATCGGGAAGATCGCCTTGCAGATTCAAAATTTGGGTAAAGCGCCTATCTGGATCAATTGTTTCGATGGCTTCAAAAACCCGATCAGATCCAGATGGGTGATCGGTGCGGGTCATAACAGCCTTACCACCGGCAGATATGATCACATCGGCAATGGCGCGATCATCTGTTGCAACATAGACTGGTGCCAAATCGGCCACCATTGCGCGTTCCCAAACATGCTGGATCATAGCTTTTCCGCCGATTTCAGCAAGTGGTTTGCCTGGCAAACGGCTTGCTGCGAGCCGTGCCGGAATAATGATGATTTTTGCGTCATTTTTTGCCATGATTTTGGCAATTCATCACATATTTTGTTTTTGCGCAAAGCAATTTATCGAAATAACGTGACAAAGCATGAGATAGGGGGTTGAGGGGCGGCTCGATTTTCGCTAATTAACCACGCATCAGTTGGTTTTTCGACCGCATGATTTTCGACCACAGGCCTTGCCCGTTCGGGCTGGTTCAAATTGGGAGCCCGATTTCGGGAATGACGCATGGATGAATTGCGCTTGAATAAAGTGTTTGCAGGGTTTTTGTTTGCTGCCTTGTTGTTAATGACAGGCGTCAAAATCGCTGATGTGATGGTGCCGCATCAAGAACTTACTGAAAACGCCTATGTTATCGAGGTTGCTGAAACTACCGATACAGCCGCTGCAGCACCGGTTGATACCGGCCCTGAGCCGATCATGGCGCTTTTGGCGGATGCTGATCTTGGTGCAGGCGAAAAACTGTCAAAAAAATGCTCTGCTTGTCATGTCTTTGATGCTGGCGGCCAAAACAAAGTTGGTCCGGCGTTGTGGAATGTTGTGAACCGGCCACTGGGCGCATCTCAAGGCTATACCTATTCTGAAGCGCTTGCCGGTTTTGGCGGCGCTTGGGACTATGCCGCGCTGAACGCATTTCTGGCCAAACCAAAAGGCTATATCAGCGGCACAAAGATGAATTTTGCCGGATTGAAAAAGCCACAAGACAGGGCGAATTTGATCGCATGGATGCGGGCCAAGGCTGATAGCCCTGTCGCATTACCAAGCGCCGATGATATCGCAGCTGAAGGTGCCAACTAGCCCATCTGACATGACGCCTGAACTGACCGGATCTGCCGGTCAGTGTACACCGGCTGATATGATTGCCTTTCTGGCCGGTTTGCCGTTGGTAAGCCGGCCTGTTATTTCCAAATGGTTCCGCCAGAATCCGGCGATTGAAACCAAACAGGATTCATCCCCCGTTACGATTGCCGACCAAAGCGTTGAACGCGATTTACGCGCCGCCATTGCTGCACGATTCCCCGATGACATGATCATGGGTGAGGAATTTGCCAGCACCGGCAATCAAGACAGCGCCTATCGCTGGATCATTGATCCGATTGATGGCACCAAGGCCTTTATCAGTGGCAAGCCTGCCTTTGGCACGCTGGTCGGGCTTTTACATCACAATCTGCCTGTTGCCGGTCTTGTTGATATGCCGGTTTTTGCCGAATGCTATATCGGCCTGAACGGATTTTCGGGCACACATCACGCCACATTAAACGGCGCCGCCATTACCCCCAGCGGGCAAAGCGTGCTTGGTGCTGCCCGATTGGCAACAACATCGCCGCGCGCATTAAGCGCTAAACGTCTGGTTGATTTTGACCGGCTTGCCGATCAGGTGGCCGTCACCAATTACGGTGGTGATTGTCACAATTACGCATTGCTTGCGGCGGGTCATATTGATCTGGTGATGGAAGATAGTCTTGCCGCGCATGACATGATGGCGGTTGTTGCCCTGATGCTGGCGGCAGGTGCTACCGTCAGTGATCTTGACGGCCAGCCAATCCAGCTTGGTCAATCAACCAGCATTCTTGCTGCCGCAACACCGCAATTGCATCAAGCGGCCTTGGACTTGATATCAGCAGGCGGCTAATCGGCGGTTCCGCATTTCCGCCATGAACAACAAGGAATATCCCATGACGACAATCGGATTTTATGGCGGTTCAAAAATTGACGGATGGCGAACCAAGCTTGGCCGTCATCTTGATGATTTCACCCTCGTCGATCTGATGTCACCCGAGGGCCAGCTTGCCGATATTGCGCTTGTTTGGGCACCGCCAAAAGGCCAGCTTGCTAAGATGCCGAATTTGCGCGGCATCATCATGCAGGGTCAGGGTGTCGACTATATGATGCGCGATCAAACCGTACCGCGCGACGTTCCGTTGGTACGGCTGGTTGATCCGGATATGTCGAATGCGCTGAGCCATTGGGCTATTTTGGCGGCACTCGATTTCTGGCGCGACGCTGCCTATTACCGCGATTGTCAAACCAGCAAAACATGGCAACCCATTGTGCAAAGACCGGCAAGCGGTGCGAAAATCGGCATCATGGGCGTTGGTGCCATTGGCGGCATTATTGCACAGCGTTTTGCCGCACTTGGATTTGATGTACGCGGCTGGGCGCGCAGTATGCGGCAAATTGACAATGTTGAAATCTTTGCTGGTGATGACGGTCTTGCCCCCTTTCTTGACGGGCTAAATATTCTGGTTTCGGTATTGCCGCTAACACCGGCAACAACTGGCATTATGAATCACCAGCTTTTCAACCAGCTTGCCAAAGGCGCCTATATCATCAATGGCGGCCGTGGCCCGCAATTGGTCGAAGCAGATTTGCTTGATGCTATTGGCAGTGGGCAAATTGCCGGTGCGGCTTTGGACGTATTTGCCATTGAACCTTTGCCAGCCGATCATGCCTTTTGGACACATCCCAAAATCACCATCTGGCCGCATGTTGCCGCACAAACCAATCCAAAAACCGCCGCCATGCAGGTGGCAGCGGCGATCACCGCCATCATGGCCGGACGCGAACCCGAAAACAGGGTTGATTGGGCACGCGGCTATTAGGCGGCTATTAAGAAGTCTGGAAGGACTCGATAAAGCCATAAAGCGCGCGAAGCCCCATCGCCTCGCCGCCCTTTGGCCGACCCGGACGCGATGCCAAATTCCACGCCATCACATCAATATGCGCCCAATTGGTGTTTTTACCGGCAAAACGGCGCAGGAAAAGCGCGGCCGTAATCGCCCCGCCATATCCCGACAGGCCGGTACTCGACAAGGCCGCATAGCCAGCATCAAGATGCCGGTCATAATCATCAAATAAAGGCAAGCGCCATAGCGGATCTTGCGCCATATCTGCCGCGGCTAAAATTGCCGCCGCAGTATTGTCATGGTTACAGAACAGGGCTGGCAATTCAGTTCCCAGCGCAACCCGCGCCGCACCGGTAAGGGTGGCAAAATCAATCAAAAAATCAGGCGTATCTTCCAGCGCATAGGTAATGGCATCAGCAAGAACCAGCCGCCCCTCGGCATCGGTATTGCCAACTTCAACCTTCAAGCCAGCGCGCGTGTCGATGATATCAAGCGGGCGCATTGACCGGTCAGAAACAGCATTTTCAGCCGCCGCCACAAGCACACGAAGCTGAATATCAACATGACTTGCCATCAATGCTGCGGCAAGACCAAGAACCGTTGCCGCCCCGCCCATATCTTTTTTCATCATCTCCATCGCCTTTGATGGTTTCAGGTCAAGCCCGCCCGAATCAAAGGTGATGCCCTTGCCAATCAAAGTAACCTTCGGGCCCTTTTTCCCCCAGCGAAGATCCATCAGCCTTGGCGCAATTTCGGCTGCGCGGCCAACAATATTGATTGCCGGAAATTCGGATTCCAAGGCTGCTCCGCTATGTGTTTCAAGCGTGGCGTCATGCGTTTTGGCCAAGGTCTCCATTGCCGTTTGCAATGCTGCAGGTGTCATATGGTTTGGCGGCTGGTTAATCAGATCACGGCAAAGATAAATCCCGCCCACCTGGCCAATTAAACGGTCGGCATGAATGCCATCTGGCAGGGTCAGGTAATTGACCGCCGGCGCAGGGGCGCTTCGATAGGTGTGAAACTGATATTGCCCAAGCCCCCATCCAAGCGCGAGGCTTTCCAACAAGCCAGCGTCAAGATCATCCGATGCGGCGGTAAATTGCCAATGGCCTTTTGGCAGGCTGGCCGCCAAGGCAGCGCCATCCCAAACAGCATGATTGCCAAAAATGCCAATGGCGAAATCAATGCGCCCATCAGTGGTGGCAAAATAGATCGATTTACCGGGTTTGGCGTGAAAATTTTGCGCGCTGATCCAGCCTTGATGCGCGTCACTGGCCTTGGCTTGCCAAATGGCAAAATCATCCACTGTCATCAGGTGAATTTCGGTTCCCGCTGATCCGGCGCTTTGCAGGCCAAAATTTTCGATCATTTTGTTAAATCCTTTTCAAAAATCGCTATTGATTTGACCCGCTAAAACCACTGATCAAAATTGCCAATATGCCGCCAAAAATGATCCATGGCGTGCCATGCAACCGTTACCAAACTAACAGATTAATCGCCAATGCCAACAGCTTTAGCCTTGTTGTGAACATGGCCAATCATCCACCAAAGGCTTAGGCCGCGAAGCGCAAGATAGCCAACAAAACTGGCCATTAATCCGGTCAAACCAAAGGAAAGATAAAAAATGGCCATGGCAAAGCTGGCCGAGGCAATGATCATCGCATTACGCATCTGGGTGCCACATGTCGCACCAACAAAAATGCCATCCATCTGAAAGGCCAGAAAAGACGCCAGCGGAAGGCTGACAACCCAAAGCCAATAGGCATCAGCAAATGCAATCAGGGCTGGTTGGCTTGTCATGAGTGACAGAATAAGCGGCTGGCCCGCCCACAGCAAAACCGATAATAGCAAGGCCATCATACCAGCAAGATAATTTGTCCGGCGAATCACAATGCGAAGCATGGTCGGGTTCTTCTGGCCAATCGCCTCGCCAACAAGCGCTTCGGCAGCATGCGCAAATCCATCAATGGCAAAAGCAAGAATCCCAAAAATCGACAGCATAATCTGACAGGTGGCAAGCGCCAGATCATCCATCTTTGCAGCTTCATTGAGCAATAAAGCCTCACAGCCAATCAGCAAGATGGTGCGAATGAAAATATCACGGCCAAGCGTGAAAAAATGGCGATAAGCCGCAAAATCAAGCCATAAAGGCAGGCGCGCACCAGCAAGCGGCCTTATCAATCGCCCAAGCTGGCCTGGCCAGATTCGGGTGATGCGCCAGATCATAAATCCAAACCCGCCCCATTGCGCCGCCACTGATGCCATCGCAACACCATCGACGCGCATGCCAAAACCGGCAACAAGAACAATATCAAGAAACAGATTTATGCCATTAACCAGAAACAGCAAAGCCATACCAAGCCGCATTTGCTGGCGTCCATATAGACCGCCGAGAAGAACCATATTGGCAAGCGCCGCTGGAACCGCAAATAGCCGGATTGAGATATAGTCGGTCATTAATTGTTCGGCCATATCACTTGCCGAAAACATATAAAGCGCAGCCATGCTGACAAATGGCGATGCCAGAATGAATAAACCGCCAAGCCCAAACGCAAGCGTAATGCCGCGAATCAATAGAAAGGCAATTTTATCATCCTGACCAGTGCCATACATTTGGGCAACAAGACCGGTTGTTCCCATCCGCAAAAAGCCAAACCCGAAATAGATGAAATTAAACACGATCATGCCAAGTCCGACACCACCGATAAATACCGGATCATCAAGCCGCCCCATCATCGCCACATCAACCGCACCAACAAGCGGAATGGTGACATTGGATAACATGATCGGCCATGCCAGCTGCCATATATGGCGCCATCGGGTATGTTCTAGCGGGATGGTGGCGGTTTCGGATCGGCGCATTTCATGTCCGTTGATAATGGGGCGGGCGTGGCGGTGATGTCAGCACAAAAAATGCCAGCCGCCAAGATGGGTCATGCACCTTGCCATCAGACCAATGGCAAAATCATGGTTTCAAAGGCAAGATAGGAAATGTCCAATTGGGGCAAGACATAAACATGACAGGATCAAACGCCGCACCGCACCGCAACCGTCGCGCCTGTTTGATGCATCTTTGGCGCATTATTCGATGATCCGCATTGCCTAACCCTTTAGAAACTTGTTATGCCTTGGCTATGCTTTTTGCATTTGTGGCATAAGAGGATTACGGATTTTGCCCTTCTTTCATTCGCGTCTGGCTCTATATGCCCTTATGGCAGTCCTGTCAGTGGTGGTTTTGATCGGCCATCAGGCCCTACCGCCCATGGATCGTGACGAGTCACGTTTCGCACAAGCCAGCAAACAGATGCAACAAACCGGAGATTATGTCACAGTTCGATTTCAAGACGAATTGCGCGCAAAAAAACCAGCTGGCATTTACTGGCTGCAATCATCATTTGCCCGCATTTTTGGGCCGGATGCGATTGCCTCTTACCGTTTTGTAAATCTTTTGGCGCTATTGGCGGCTGTTTTTGCGCTTTATCACATTGGCTTGCAGCTATATGACCCGCGATCGGCCTTGGCGGCGGCGGCGCTATTTTCAAGCGGATTTCTGGTGCTTGGCGAGGCGCATCTTGCCAAAACCGATACGGTTTTAATGGCGCTGGCACTTGCCCAGCAATGGGCGTTGATGAAGCTTTATCTGGCATGGCAAAACGACCAACCACCACCACGTCACAGTTGGTTATGGTTTTGGCTTGCGATGGCCGCAGGGATTTTGGTCAAAGGGCCGGTTCTGCCGGTTCTGGCATTGCTTAGCGTGGCAGCGCTATGCCTATGGCATCGGCAATTTCGCTGGCTTGCCATAATCCGGTTCTGGCGCGGATTTGCCATCGTCCTTCTTTTATGTTTGCCATGGGCGCTTTTGGTATCGGCGGCAACGGATGGCGCCTTTTTATCAACAGCAATATCAGGTGATTTGCTTGCCAAGGTCAAATCGGGACAGGAATCCCACGGCGCCGCACCAGGTACATATGCGCTTGTTCTGGCGCTATTGATCTGGCCAGCAACGCCGCTTTTGATATGGGCCGCCGGTCAGGTTAAAGCCTTTACCGGCCGCGCTGAAACACGGTTTTTACTGGCTTGGATTGTGCCATTCTGGGTGATGATCGAGCTGATTCCGACCAAATTACCGCATTACCCGTTACCGGTTTTGCCAGCGCTGATTTTACTTTTGATTGGCGGGGTTGCCGTTCTTGCCAAACCGGCAGATGGCACCGCCAAATGGCGGTATTATCTTGGCATCAGCCTTCGGTATCTTGGCATTGCGGTTGGGCTGATGCTGGCATTTGTCGTCATTTGGGGGGCAATGACATTTGGCGGCGAGACAAGCCGTCAGGCGCTTGGTTTCGCCTTTCTTGGTTTACTTGCCGCGGCGCTGGCAGCATGGTTTGGCCATCTATGGATTTGCCAAGCCCTGTGGCGTCCCTTTTTTGGCATGATTGGCGCCGCAATGCTGTTTCATATGATTGTCTTTTCAGGGGTCTTTCCAGCCTTGTCCCGCATTCATATTTCAAGCGCGATTGCCGCGAAGATCGCCGACTTCCCTACTCCGCCAGCCGCAATTGCGACAAGCGGCTATCAAGAACCATCGCTGGTATTTCTGCTTGGCCGCGATCTGTTGCTTCTTGATCCGACAGAAGCGGCGCTATTCTTGATCGAGGCACCGGGTGGGCTGGCCATTATCGAACAACGGCACCAGGCCACTTTTCTTGACGCCGCCAGCCAGTTGAAACTTGGACTCGCTACACCGATACAATTATCCGGATTTAACATATCAAAAGGCCAAGAAGTGGTTATTTTGTTGTATCGCACCGAGATATTTGACGCGACTGTTAGCAAGGAGTAAAAGCAGAGACCTTTAACAGTCGATGTGATAGTTCCAGCAATGGCATCAAATCCAGCTTCAAAAACCACCAAACGAAAAGCCGTTAAATCGGGGGCCACCCAAAAGGTCGGTTCCGCTTCGGTGCGGGCAAACCGCAACCCGGTCGAGATTTCGATTCTGGTACCCGTTATGAATGAAGCTGGCAATATTCGGCCATTAATTGAGGAAATTTGTTCCGCCTTTGCCGGTCGTCAATTCGAAATCATCTATATTGATGATGCCAGCAATGATGCCACCGCCGATGAATTGACCGCAGCCCTTGACGCGGTTCCGCAATTGCGGGTGCTTCGCCATTCGCAACGCGCAGGGCAAAGCGCGGCAATCCGGTCTGGCCTGTTGCAGGCAAATGGCGATCTGATTGGCGTTCTAGATGGTGATGGTCAAAATGTACCAGCCGATTTTCCAGCATTGGAATCATCGGTTATCGCGGCAAGCAAAGATGGCAAGATGGTCATGGCAGCAGGCATTCGCCAACGCCGTGATGATAGCGCCATGCGTCTATTAGCATCGCGTGGGGCGAAATGGGTGCGCGCCAGCCTTCTTGCCGATACACATCCAGATTCGGGTTGTGGCATCAAGGTCCTGCCACGCGCATTGTTTTTGCAATTGCCCTTTTTCAATCATATGCACCGGTTTATGCCAAGTCTGGTTCGCCGCCATGGCGGGGTGGTTCTTGGCGTGCCAGTGGCGCATCGCCCGCGCATTGCCGGCACGTCGAAATATCGTATTCTTGACCGGTTGCTTGTTGGCATTTCCGATGTTTTGGGAGTGATCTGGCTGTTGCGCCGCGCGCCCGCCCAAGGTGCGGTTCATGAAGTGATGGCGACACCGCCGGCAAATAAAAAGACCAAATCAAAGGAAGTAGCGCAATGATCGCTTTTTTGTCAGCATCAATTGAAATGGCGGTTCGCAGCTTTGCCAATGCGTTGCTGGCAATATTTCCGTTTTTACCAGCCAGTCTTGCAACCAACCCTGAACAGATCATGATCATAATTGGCTTTGCCGGACAGGGACTATTTGCCATGCGCTTTATTGTGCAATGGCTAACCTCCGAAGGTCAGGGCCGGTCGGTTATACCGATTGCTTTTTGGTATTTTTCGATTGGTGGCGGGGCGGTTTTACTTCTTTACGCAATTTGGCGGCAAGATCCAGTGATCATTTGTGGACAGGGGCTTGGCCTATTCATCTATCTTCGCAATCTGTTATTGATCCGAAAATCGCAAAGCAATGCCACCTAAGGTGATAAGGCCTAAAGGCTGGTTTTGCCCATTTCCATAATGATTGCCCATTGTTCAGCTGAAACCGGCGTAACTGATAAGCGTGACTGGCGCACCAAGGCCATGTCGGCCAACCGGACATCAGATTTGATTTGCGCAAGCGTCACCGGCGCCGCCATCGGCTTTACCGCCCGAATATTGACCATGCCAAACCGGCCGCTGGCATCGGTTGGATCGGGATGATAGAGCGCCGAAACTTCAGCAATACCGACGATCTGTTTTTCATTGACCGAATGATAGAAAAACACCAAATCGCCAATTTCCATGGTTTTCATATTATTGGATGCCTGATAATTGCGAACACCATCCCAGCCTTCACCAGCCGCGCCTCGATCCATCTGGTTTTGCCATGACCATGATGATGGTTCAGATTTCATAAGCCAATATTGCATCATACTGTCTTGCTGATTATCGGTTAATCGAGCCTATTCGGCACCCGCACGGCGGGCAAGCAAGCTTGCCACAACCGCATGTAAATTCTGACCATCATTAACCAGATTGTCCACCGCATTTGTGATCGGCAGATCTACCCCTTTGGCTTTTGCCAACGCAGCAAGCTGGGCAACGGTACGGCTTCCTTCAGCAAGCTTGGCTGGCGGTGCTTCGCCGCGCCCAAGTGCCATGCCAAATGCCATATTGCGCGAATGTGGTCCAGCGCAGGTCAAGGCCAGATCGCCAACACCAGCAAGCCCAAAAATCGTATCCGGCTTAGCGCCCATCAAGCTGGCAAATCGGGCGATTTCGGCAAGCCCACGTGTCAGAATGGCGGCTTTGGCATTATCGCCAAATCCGGCACCAACAGCGCAGCCTGCGGCGATCGCAATCACATTTTTCATAGCACCGGCAAGCGCAACACCAACCGGATCATCATTGCTGTAAAGCCGTAAATTACTGCCTTCAAAAGCGTCTTGAATGCGCTTGGCAGTTGCCAGATCATCGCTTGCTGCAACCAATGCTGCTGGCAATTCGGCAAAAACCTCATCCGCAAAGCTTGGCCCCGAGAACACCACCAATGGATGGTCTGGCAGCAATCGCGACGCAAGGTCGGTAAGCAGCATGGCACTGCCATCATCAGCCTTGCCAATGCCTTTTGCACAGAGGCTAACCACCGCTGGTGGGTGATTTTTCTGACGCTCGGCAATCATCATAAAACTGGCTTGATTGGCCACCACAGGCACCGCAACAAAAATCAGCTCGGCATCTTCAAGGCAGACAGGATCAAGCGTTGCGGCAATGGGCGCTGCTGGCGGTGAATCAGGCAATTGCAAACAACGACCCATTGCCAGCGCATCAACACTTTCCTGACGGCGCGCCAAAACCATTGTTTGCTGGCCAGCGCGGTTCAGCGCGGTGGCGATAGCCGCCCCCCAACTGCCTGCACCAATCACAACAGCGCGAGCCACAGTAGCGCGGGTCATTGGCGCACCCCCCGACCGGGTGGTGGGCTGGCCTCAGGATCAAGCGGCCATCTGGGGCGCGGCGCAAAAGCTAGATCATCAGGCTGGTCAAACCGTTCAAGCGCGGCCCAAGCAATCATCGCCGCATTATCGGTACATAATTTTGCTGGCGGCACCGAGAGGCGGAAATTGGCATCGGTTGTAACCCGCTGCAAAACCGCAAAAATATGCTGATTGGCAGCAACACCCCCAGCAATGACAAGCGCTGGCTGATTAGCATCATCATGCGGAAATTCCTCGCGAAAGCGGGTTATTGCCGCCTTGGTACGATCGGCAAGACAATCAGCAATCGCCGCCTGCAAACTGGCAGCAAGGTCGGCAATTGGTGCCGCCTCAGGTCCGCCAAGCTGGCTTAGCCGATTGACCAAAGCCGTTTTCAAACCGGAAAAGGAAAAATGGCATCCGGTACTGCCCTTTAACGGGCGTGGTAACGCGACGGCTTTGGCATCACCTGATTTTGCTGCCGCTTCAATCGCCGGCCCACCCGGGTAGCCAAGCCCCATTGCCTTGGCGCATTTATCAAAAGCCTCGCCAGCGGCATCATCCATGGTTGTGCCATAGCGGCGATAATCACCAGGCCCCGCGACCGCCAATAGCTGGGTATGGCCGCCTGAAACCAAAAGCAGCAAATAGGGAAAAGCCACATCATCGGCAAGCCGCGGACTAAGCGCATGGCCTTCAAGATGGTTAACCGCAAAATAAGGAATCTGCCGTGCAGCGGCAATCGCCTTAGCGGTGACAGTGCCAACCGCAACCCCACCAATCAAGCCGGGTCCACCGGTTGCTGCAACAGCGTTGATATCACCCATCGTCAAACCGGCCGTGGCAAGCGCGTCACGAATCACCTGATCAATCATTTCCAGATGTGCCCGTGCGGCAACTTCCGGAACAACACCACCATGTTTGGCATGGGTTTCGATTTGTGACGCAATTTCATTGGCGTAAATGGTTTTATCAGCCGCAACAATCGCCGCTGCGGTTTCGTCGCAACTGCTCTCAATGCCAAGCATAATAACGGGGCTTTGAGCCATGAATGATATTCCTCTAAAACTTGCCCCACCTTATCCGAAGCCGGATTGAGATGCCAGCCCTGTCAACACAACAGCCAAACATGCCGGTTTTCCTGAAAAGCTGGTTTTTTGGCTTTGCATTTGCGAGCCAGCCCTTTAGACATGGCTTGCTATGAAAGTTGATGTCTCGTTTTTTGATGCTAATCCAGTACGGTTGGCAAGTCGTGCGTCGCAGCTGGCGATGGTGCAGGCTGAAATAGTTTGCACCGCGCTTCAGCCGGCCGCCGTGACGGTGCGTCCGGTAACAAGTGAAGGCGACCGGATTCTCGATCGCCCGCTTGTTGAGGCTGGCGGCAAAGGGCTGTTTATCAAAGAACTTGAACGGTCAATTCTGGCTGGCGAATCCGACGCTGCTGTTCATTCAATGAAAGATATGGAAACGCATTTTGCCGCCAGTACCGAAATCGGGGCAGTCATGGTGCGCGAAGATCGCCGTGATGCGCTTGTTGGGCCCTATCAAAGCCTTGATGATTTGCCAAAAGGCGCGCGCATCGGCACCGCCTCGGTACGCCGCGCCGCAATCCTGCTTCATTACCGGCCTGATCTTGAAATCAATCTGATCCGTGGCAATTTGAACCGGCGGCTTGGTTTGCTGGCGGCGGGTGATTATGACGCCCTTATTCTTGCCGTTGCTGGCATTAAACGGCTTGGGGTTGATATTGCCTATGCGCCGATTGACGCCGAAATCATGCCATCGGCGGTGGCACAAGGCGCACTTGCCATTCAGATCGCCGCCGCCGATACACCGCGCGCCATGGCGGTCAAAAATCTTGTTTCGACTTTGACCTGCCCAACCGCGCTTGTTGAAGTCACCGCCGAACGCGCGCTTTTGAGCTTTCTTGACGGATCATGTCAAACGCCTATTTCGGCAAGCGCAGTTTTAGATGCAACCGGCCATGTCACGCTTGATGGCATGATTTTGCGGCCTGATGGCAGCGCGGCGCATCGAAAGCAAATGCGCGCACCTGCTGATCAAGCTGAGACATTGGGCGCTGAATTGGGCGCTGAATTAATTGGCCTTGCTGGTGGCCGCGACTTTTTGGTTTAATTCCCGCTGGATTGATTCTGGTTGGTCTTAAATTATCGGTCTTCACCTCAATGGCGCAAAAGGGATGATAATGGCAAAATTCACCCTGGTTATCCGGCCGCAACCGGATGCTGATCGTGATGTTGACTGGCTAAACCGCTATGGCGTGCAAGCGCTTGCCAGTCCGGTGATGAGCAGCGTGCCGGTTTTACCTCCCTCATCGGCACATGATCTTGGCAATCCAGCAGATTTTACCGGCATTATTTTTACCAGCCGCCATGCGGTTGACGCGGTTGCCAAGACGGCCGACGCCACCACATGGATTTCAAAACCAGCCTTTGTTGTTGGATCGGCAACAGCCGCCACAGCAAAACAGGCCGGATTTAAAAACATCATCATCGGCAGTGGCGGCGGCGCAGGCTTGGTTGAACCAATCCGGCAAGCCGTGACAGATGCCAATCTTGCAAATCCGCAAAGGGCCAGTTTATTATGGCCAAGTGCGCGTGAGGTTAGTTTTGATATGACCGTAGCCATGCGCCGCTATGATATCGCGGTTCAGCGTTTACCAGCCTATCAGATGATGGCCAATGCCGATCTTACGCCAGCAGTTTGTGCCGCGCTGGCAAAAAATTGCATTTCCGCGGTGATTGCAATGTCGCCAAGATCGATCCAGATTTTGCGGGAAAATATGGATGCTGCTGGGTTGGGGTCTGCCCGAAACAAGATTGACCTGATCGCTGGCAGTGACGCGATTGCTGCGGCGGCAGGTGATAGGTGGAACCATGTCTATGTAGCACGCCATCCGCGCCGAAGCAGGCTTCTAGCGATTGCAGTTCTGCGGCATCGGCGATTTGATCTGGCGTAAGCTAGCCTGCAGATTTTGTATCGGCCATATGCGGTGACGCTGGTATCTTGTCATGCGGCTATGATATGGTTTGCCGGAATATGATTTGCAGAGATAGGCTCTACTAAAGATTGTACCCAATCGCGGCAGGCAAATAGCAAATAAGGTTCGGCAAAAAGCATTATGGCAAAATCAAAGCGACCATCCGCCAAAATAGGCGATATGATTGACGGGGATGCGGTTGAAAAACCCGCAGACCAAACGGCGCCGCCGCATGCCAGCGCATCAAAACATAGCCAGACCGCACCGCCGCCGAGTGGTCCCTCTAGTGGCGTCTTGTCTAACGCTGGTTCTTTGTTCACATTTGCTGCTTTGGCCTTGTCGATGTTTGCGATTGGTCTTGCTGGTTTTGCCGTTTGGCAGCAACGCCAGAACACTGTCGACATCGCCGCCCTTATGCCAGCTAGCAACAGTGATGCAAAGGAATCGGCAAATATTGCAAATTTGGGACCTAGTAATTCAGAGGAAGGCAATTCAGATCTTGCTGACCGGCTTGCCGCACTTGAAAGCCAGCTTGCCGCCGACCGGCAAAGCCAGCAATCGGCACTTGCCGCCCTGCAAGACCAGATGGCCGCGCCATCCTCACCACCCGCCGATAACAGCCAAATTAATGATTTCGGCAGTGATGCCAAAGCCGATATTGCCACCATTCGCAATGATATGGATCAACGCTTTGCTGCGCTTGAGGCGGCATTGGCCAACCAAGTCCCGCCAGTAAAAGCGGGTGAAGTTGCCGGCGATAATGCTGATAGTCAGCCAGCGGCCGTAAAGCAACCGGCCAGCACCAGCCCGCAAATGACCGCACCAACGGGCCTTTTGGTTGTCAGCGGCCTTCTTGCCGATAATCTGGCTGGCAAGCCGCTTGATCGCTGGTTGTCATTGTTACAAGGGCTTGACGATCGCAGTGCCAACATAACCGGCCTTGCGCCATTGCAAAACGCGGCAAATCCGATGCCGGACAGCCAGCATCAATTACTGCAAAAGGCCTATAATTTGGTGCCGCAAATGACCGCCGCGTTAAATCATGCTGCCGATAATGCTGGATTTTTGGAAAAAACCGGTGCCAAGCTTGGCCAGCTTGTCCAGCTTCGGGCAATTGGCGATGGCGCTGCTGGCAATGCCGCTGCGCTTGGTGATTTTGAAACAGCGCTTGCGCTTAAGGATCTTGGCAGCGCAATCAAAGCTGCGGGTCAATGGTCGGGGTCTGATCTGCCATCGCTTGATGCGTGGCTGTTTGCCGCCAAGGCGCGCCAAACCCTTGATCAGGCGGTCAATGGGTTGGTGACAGACTATCTTGCCACTGCCATTGAAATCCAATAATGCCAAGAGCTGGATTGCATTTAGATCATGTTTAAAAAGCTTCTGATTCTGTTTACGATCGTCATTGCCGCCGCCGCCGCGGCAAGCTGGCTTGCCAGCCAGCCAGGGGCGGTGCAGATCGAATGGCTTGGCTGGCGCATGGAATTGCCAACAAGTCTGGCTGTTGCGCTGATTGTTATCTTTGCGCTTATTCTGGTGTTTTTTGATCGGCTCTTGCGCGCCATCCGCGCGATGCCGCGCTGGCTTGGCGGACGGCTTCGTCAACGCCGTGACGATGCTGGCCATCGTGCGCTGACATTGGGGTTAATGGCGGTATCAGCAGGCGAACCGGCCGAGGCGCGCAAACATGCCAGCCGCGCTGAGCGCTTGTTGAAAGAACCAAAACTCACCGGTCTTTTGGTGGCGCAAGCAGCGCATCTTGCAGGTGATCACCAAGCAGCGCGACGTTATTTCACCTCAATTCTGGATGATCGCGAAACAGCCTTTCTTGGCCAGATCGGGTTAATGCGATTGGCGCTTGATGATCATGATCCGATCAAGGCTCGCAAATCGGCAAAAGCTGCGCTGGCGCTCAAGCCAAATTCGGTGCTGGCGGCTGACCATCTTTTCAAGCTGGAGACTCGCCGCAATGATTGGAACGCGGCGCTTCCGGCGTTGGACGTGATGGCGCGCCAGCAGAAAAAAACCAAATCAAAAACAGCACCAGATCAATTGGCGCTTATCACGCGTCAGCGTTGCGCGTTGCATTTTTTAAAAGCTGGTGAATTGCTGGAGGGTGATCGCAAATCAGCCGATAAAGAGCTTTTGACAGCGTTAAAGATTGACCCAGGATTCCTTCCAGCCGTGACCATGCTCGCTGATCATTATCTTGATGACAAAGCTCATGGGCGCGCAGCAAAAATTATGGAAAAAGCGTTCAAAATTCACCCCCATGACAGCATTGCAACAAGGCTAAAGGTGGCATGGAAAAGTAATGATGGCCAATTTATAGCAAAGCTGGCCAAGTTGGTGGCACAGATTGAGTCAACCCAACAGAAAACAGCCCATTATCTGGTTGCCAAACAGGCACGCGATGCGGGTCTTGATGGTGAGGCTGAAAGATTACTCAACGCGGCGCGCGATCTTGATGGCGGTGAGGAAGAGGCCAATTCACTATGGCACTGCACATCTTGCAAAAGCAGGCATGATGATTGGCAGGCTTTCTGCCCCGCTTGTGATGAATTTGCCACTTTGGTTTGGCAGCGGCCAGCCGGGACAAGCCTGCTTATCAAACATGATTCATAGCCCGGCAAGCATTATGCCACCGCATCTGATTGGCGTAGCTATCGACAAGGTTTCAGCGTGGAATTGATTTGTTGATGTCGCGTCAAAAGCCATAAATATTGCGCTATGGTTTGTTGCGTTTATCTGAAGCGTTACGCCCACGGATAATATTTGCGATAAACATGCTTGTTCTTGGGTAATAGGCATAGGCCTGGCAATGATCAGGCCGCCTATCGCGGTGGTATCGTTAGTTCGGCCGCAACATGATGTTGATCAAGTGAGTTTTGAAGATCCCCGTTCGCAATTAACTCGCCAATAACATTATTTAGAAACGCAACGGCTGTTTGTTTGGTCTTGGCGACGCCGCAGGCTTGCAGAACACTTGTGAAAGGTGGCTCAATGATCCGGTAGTCGCTGCCTGTGGTAATCTCATCCAATAATTTTGACTTCAAGCTCGCTAGAACATTCGCGCCCCCAGATTTGAATAATTCATGCGATGCCGCAATTGTCGGTGTTCGTATCATTTTGGCATTCGTGAAATTGCTTGTCAGCCAGAGATCATAGGCACTGCGTCCATAGGCGGCGATGGAAATGCCGTGCTGATCGATTTCGGCATTCGTGCGATAGGCGTCATTCTTGTGAACCATGAAATTGGCATCGATCTGAACATAGGGCCGCGTGAAGGCAATATGTTTAGCACGGGCAGGCTCAACAGCAATATTGCCAATATCCCAAATATTATCATTAACGCTATCAGCCAATTGGCCAGGATTTTCAAAACAGATGAAGTCACAAGGCACATCGAGTTTATGGGCAATCTGGCGGGCAAGATCAGGCGAAACCCCATCTGGTGTGCCATCGGGGCGCTGGCCTGTTACCAGCAGGAAATTAGCCATGTTTATGCCTACCCGAAGCCTGCCTGTCGGTGCCAATAAAGCGCGAAGATTTTGGGTCATTTAATGAGCCTCTTAAACGGCAAAATTACAGATCAAGCTGCGGAATATGGCAATGGATGACATGTCCTGGTGCGATTTCCTGTGCAGTGGGTATATCGGTTTCGCAGATGCTACCAAGCTTGCGTGGGCATCGGCGCTGGAACGGGCAACCTGTTTTCGGTGGTGATAATTCAACCACATCATCAGCCGTCAGGCGTGGCGCAACATCTGGATCAGGTTCCAGCACCGCCCCAAGAAGCGCATCAGTATAGGGATGGAAAGGCGCCGAATAAACCGCAGCAACAGGGCCAATTTCACAAATGCGACCCTGATATAAAACGGCTACCCGGTCTGAAATTGCCTTCACCACAGCAAGATCATGTGACACGAATATATAGGTTGTTCCGTCTTGCCGTTTCAACACATCTAGAAGATCAAGCACCGCCGCCTGTACCGATACATCAAGTGCCGATGTCACTTCATCACAAAGAATGATTTCCGGGTCTGCAGCAAAAGCGCGGGCGATTGCAACACGTTGCTTTTCACCGCCCGAAAGCTGGCTTGGAAGGCGTTCGAGATAATGTTCGCCAAGCCGAACCTGTTCGAGGATGTCGATGCTTCGGTCGCGAAGGGGCGTGCCGGAAAGCCCGTAATAGAGACGAAGCGGCTGCGCCAGAACCTGAGCAACCGTATGACGCGGATTAAGGCTATCATCAGGGTTCTGAAAGATGATTTGCACTTGACGAAGATGGGCTGCTGGCCGTTTTTCAACCATCATGTCCAATCTTTCGGCCTGGTTCAAAATGATGTTGCCTGATTGAGCTGGCACCATTCCGGCAATGGTTTTCAAGATGGTTGACTTACCGCTGCCGCTCTCGCCAACCAGCCCCAATGTTTCGCCCTTTTTTATGTCAATCGTGATCCGGTCTACGGTGCTTGGCGGAGTGTCTTGCGGTGCAAACAGCTTTGACAAAAGTCCGGGTTGGCTATAGCTAACCGCCAGATTGGCAAGTGAAAGTGCAGTACCCTTATCCGCGGCAGTGGGATTTGACCTTGCTGATTTTTCCGTCTTTTGATTGAGCTGGCCGATCTGGTCATGATGAAAACAGCGAACCGCCTCGCCAGTTTCAAGATGATTCAATGGCGGCGGTGATTTGTGGCAGGTTTGATCAGCCAGCTTGCACCGATCAGCAAAAGCGCAGCCCGTAATGGTTTCGCTTGGCATTGGTGGTCGCCCGTCCAGCGCCTGCGGCAGGCTGGCTTCATTTAGCCGTGGTATTGATACCAGCAGACCATGTGCATAGGGGTGACGCGGCGATAAAAGCACCTGCTTCGCGCTACCAGTCAGAACGGTTTCACCAGCATACATCACCATGACTTTGTTGCAGACGCGTGCGATTGCGCCAAGATCATGGCTGACGTACAGCATCGCAAGATTTCGGTCTTTCGCCAAATCGCGAAGCAGCTCCATAATATGGGCTTGCGTGGTGACATCAAGACCGGTGGTTGGCTCGTCAAGAAGCAACGCCTCGGGGTTGCTCGCAAGCGCCATTGCAATGGCTACCCGTTGTTGCTGGCCGCCGGATAATTCATGCGGATAGCGATCGGTAAGCCCAACCGGATCTGGAAGGCGAACTTGACTCAAAAGATCAATAACACCGACGTCAAAACTGGTTGCCGGAAGATCGCCATGCAGGCGCAAAGCTTCGCTGATCTGCTGTCCAATGCGCAAATTCGGGGTCAAGGACTGGCCTGAATTTTGTGGGATCAGCGCAAGCCGACCCCCACGAAGGCGTTGCAGGGCATTGCGCTCGATATTCAGCATGTCGATCCCGTCAAACTGAACCTGTCCTGAAATCACATGAAGCCCACGTTTAAAATACCCCATTGCTGCCAGCGCCAAGGTGCTTTTCCCCGATCCGCTTTCCCCAACAAGCCCAATACTATCACCTCTGGTAATGCTTAGATTTACATCACGCAGAACCGGAATAATTTTGCCGTTTCGGCTGGTATAGCCAACTGAGAGATTCTTTATGTCAATGAATGAACTTTGTGGCATTTTACATCGGTGCCTTTTGTGCGCGGTCAATACCAAGCGCCTTGGCCAAGGCATCGGCAGACAGGTTTATGCCAATAATCAGTGATGACAGGCCAATGACCGGTGCGATCACACCCCATGGGGCAAAGGACATAAAGCCGCGCGCATCCGAAATCATCAATCCCCAATCAGGGGTTGGCGGCGACACGCCAAAGCCAAGAAAGGAAAGTGAGGAAAAGGCAAGTAACATCCATGACCAGCGCATAGCACCTTCAACCATCAATGTATCAAGAACATTGGGCAGAAGTTCGCGCCAGATAATGCTGATCCGGCTATGGCCTCGCGCCTTTGCCGCCCAAACAAAATCGCGCGCGATGATATCATGTGTTGCAGCGCGGGCAACGCGTATCACCGGGATCCCATAAAAGAACGTCAAGGTTGGGATCAAAACGCCAATACCAGTGCCGAAGGTGACAATCAAGACCAGCATTTTTAGAATCCATGGTAATGACAAGAACGCATCGACGATCCGCATCAGCACTTCATCAACACGGCCACCGACAAGCCCAAATAAAATGCCAATAAACCCGCCCCAGATCACAGCAAGCGGTGTTGCAATGCCGGTCACAAGCAAGGCCTCACGCCCACCCATCAGAGTGCGTGACAAGATATCCCGCCCCAGATGATCAGCGCCAAGCCAATGTTCGCTGGACGGCGGACTTAACATCAAGCTTGAGTTCTGCAATTTGAAATCATATGGCGCAATCAAGGGGCTTAGCAGTGCGAGCAGAATATGAAAAAGCACCAAAGTCAGGCCGATACGCCCTGATGGTCGTGCCAGAATATCCTTCATAACCGTAATAAAACGACCATGTTCCTGCTGATGGCTGGTGGAAGATACGGTCATTATTTTCTCATATACATCGTGCGAAGTTTGGGATTGGCAATCATCGTCAATAGATCGGCTGCCAGATTCACACATACATAGACGCTGGCAACGATCAGTGCGATTGACTGCACAACTGGCAAGTTTCGGTCAGAAATTGAATCGATCATCAACCGTCCAAGGCCGGGATAATTGAAAACGACTTCGATCACAACAACACCGCCAAGCAACCAAGCGATGGTCAATGCCACAACATTGATCGCCGGCAATAACGCGTTAGGAAGCGCATGCCGAAACACCATCTGCCAATAGGGAACGCCTTTCAAAGTTGCCATTTGAACATAGTCGCTGGCCATCACATCGATAACTGATGAGCGCACCATGCGCATAATATGAGCGCACATCACAAAGGATAAAACGATCATCGGCAGCAAGATTTCAGGAAAGAATTCACTTGCGGGTGCCGCTGCCGAAGTCAGGACAATGCCGGGCAGCCAGCCAAGCCAGACGCTGAGCACAAGGATAAGTAATGTTGCCGAAACAAATTCAGGAATGGTCATGGCAAAAATAGCCAGAGTTGACGCGATTATATCGGGAAGGCGGTCACGCCATAGCCCACTGACAACACCAAGAAACAGCGCCAGCGGAATGCCCACAGCCATAGCCAAGAAAGCAAGAAGGAGAGAATTTTTCAGCCGGTCGCCGACAATTGTGCTGATTTTGGTTGTGCCATCGGCGGCAAGACCAAGATCGCCAGTAATAGCGCCCTGTGTCCATTCGGCAAAGCGGTCAATTGGCGGCCGATTTAGATCAAGATCCTTGCGGCATTGAGCGAGAAGCTCTTCATCCGCCTGATATTCACCAAGAAACTGGGTGCAGGCATCGCCTGGAAGCATCTCAACACCAGCAAAAATGATGAGGGACACAATACATACCGTCACGCCACCAAGTAAAACTCGTCTTATCAGCATGAAAAGCACAACGCATCCACCTTTTGCTTGTTGGTTCGGTTCGCATAAAAAAGGCCAGCTCTACAGCGTGTTACGCCATCAAGCTGGCCCCATCATGTTTAGATGAGCGGGTCCAATTATTTGACCGTTACTTTATGCCAACGGATAGAATGGTTTTCTACCGCATCAATGCCGTTAACATTGGCACCCATCACATAAAGCTTGGACACATGATAAGGAATCAATGTGCCAGCGGTTTGGTAAAGATGCTCTTGTGCCTGAACATAAAGCGCGCGGCGTTTGTCAAAATTCAACTCACGGCGTGCCTTGCCCAGAAGGGCATCAAAATCAGCATCTTTATAATAGGATTCGTTCCATTTTGCTGTTGAAAGATAGATTTCATGCAAGGCCGAGTCGGCTGGACGCTCGTTCCAGCGTGTTGCCGAAACTGGCTTTTGCATCCATGTATCTTTCCAATATCCATCGGATGGTACCTGTTTGATATTCACCCGGATACCCGCCTTTGCGGCCTGCTGCTGATAGGCCTCAGCAAGGGTTGGCCAAGTTGGTTCCAATGTTGCCACATAGACATCCACATCAATACCGTTGGCAAAACCCGCTTCGCTCAGAAGTTTTTTTGCACCAGCAATATCTTGCGGACATTTAATATCAGCGCGATATTGGTCATCAGGCTTTACAGGCGTGTCACAGGCAATCGTGGCCGATCCGCCCATGATAAGCTTGACCAGCTCACCACGGTCTGCCGCCATACGAACCGCTTGGCGAACACGGATGTCGCTAAAAGGAGCAACATCAGTACGGAACACCAGACCGCGCCAATTACCGGTCGGCACTTCCATCATTTTGAATTTATTATTGCTGGCAAACATAGGCTTTTGCTGATTGGTCACCTTGTCCTCAAAGTGAATCTGGCCGCCAAGCAAAGCTTGCAAGCGTGCCTGACCATCACCAATGCCGATGATTTCCATCTTTGCAACGCCTGGCGCACCTTCCCAATAATCCATATTGGCTTCAAGCTTGGTAGTGCCAGCAGCGTCAAATTTCACCAACTTGAACGGGCCAGTGCCAATGCCTGATGCCGCGATGCTGTCGCCTGATCCCTCTGGGATAATCCGCAAGCGGTAATCCATCAGTTGAAGTGGTAAATCGGCAAATGGTGTCGACAGTTTAAAGGTTATTGTTGATTTGTCTGGCGCTTCCATCTTTTCAATCATCTTGATAGCGGATCGCGCTGGCGATTTATTTTCCGGATTCAGGACACGGTTGAATGTGTAGATAACATCGCCAGAATCAAAGGCGCTGCCATCATGAAATTTAACGCCATCGCGCAATTTCAAAGTCCATTCGGTGGCTTGTGAATTTGCTGACCATGAAACGGCAAGATCTGGGCTTGGTGACCCCTTCATATCCGGCCGGATAAGGCGGCTCATCAGCTTTTCAGTAATCTGCATGACACGGCCGCGTGAAGCCGGATCAAGGCTGGATTTGTCGCCAAACCCATATTCATGGGCCTGTTTGAAAGTGCCGCTTGGCGCGGCGATTGCACCGCCACTAGCGAACACAATCAGTGTTGCTGCAATAAGGTATTTTTTCATTGCGAATTCCTCCTCGTGATACAGTCCCTTTATAATCCAAATGAATCAGTGACTTGCATTTGACTATGCAGAAAATCAGTCAACCGACAGACTCTTGCTTTACCCAATTATTGGCATTTAAGTATGGGATTGCCGAGAATTGATAACAAATATAATTTGCAAATAAATACATTTGTATAACGTATAGGTTTTATTTTTTAATTCGGATTGCTTATTCAGACAAAATTGCTCAGAATAACGGTGCTCTCGACAGGATGATGTTTTCTCCTAAAGGCACTAAACAACGACTTC